>NZ_POYH01000082.1:105071-131379 GCF_002899995.1 Acinetobacter sp. AKBS16
CGCGGCCTTAGAAACCGGATATAACCAGCGCCCTGTTTGTGCCACTTTGGCTGAAATGGAAGTAAAGTTAACAATTGAACCTTGCTGCTTTTTTAGGTCATTGTATAAAGCACGGCTCAGCTCAACGGTAGAGACCAAATTAAGATCGAGTGCTTGTAACCACTCCTGACGTGAAGATTTAAAACCGTCATCTAAGTAGGTACATGCCAAATTCACCAAGTAACTCACTTCACCTAAATGTTGGTGAATATCTGCCACAGCTTGTTGAATAGCCGCATCGCTGGTTAAATCGGTTTGAATAAACATCACATCATGGTTAAAGCTTTCGGCAATCGCCTTACCTTTTGCATCAATATCTAAAATAGCGACATGAGCACCTGCACTGACTAAGGCTTGCACAACAGCTTTACCAATCAGTGTTGCACCGCCGCTCACCACAGCAACTTTTCCTTTTAAATCTATATTCATTGCAAATACTCCTTAACTAACTGGCTTGCCTTCACTACTTGACCAAGATGGCATCAACGTATTGGAAGGAAGGTCTTCATCAAGAAGTTTTCGCGCTGTCTCGACACCTGCTACTGGTAAGCCTGTTGGGTCTAATAAACCAATTTGAACAAGTACAGACGCTTGGTCCCAGTAAATATGCTCATGGCACAGCTTTGAACCTCTGAACTGAATTACACCTAACATTGGAATTTCGACATATTTACCAGTCGGTTTTACACCCGGTAATAACCAGTCAATTTCAGCATCGTGGGTAAAGCTCATAATGAACTCGTCTACCACTTGCGTTGAGCCAACCGTACGAGAGATCGAAGTGATCTTCATATCTTTCGGGTTTTGATGAACAAAGTGATACTGATAAAAACGAGCAAGCTGGCTTTGGCCTACCCCACCAGTTAACGTTGGAATATGGTTGACATAAGGTTCTGCGACCATTGTTGCCATAGTTGCGGGGACGTCACGCGTATCGAACTCATGACGGATATGCTCTTCCCAGAGTGCGACTAGGTCATATTTCGGTCCAATCGTTTCATGTAGAGCTGTTACTGTACGCTCGTGAGCAAAGCGTGCTGAAGGTTTGTGGTAATGGTTGCTTTTTGGTCGTGCAAAGGCATGATCAACGCCTTCGTAAACATAAGCTTGCACATTTGAATATTGATTAGCTGCATCGACAATCGCTTGTCTCGCATCTGGCGGTGTAAATTGGTCCAGTTCTGCAATATGTAAAACCAAACGCCCTTTTACGTTAGCTAACTCATCTAAGGCTTTTTCAATACCTACACCGTAATAACCTACGGCACATGCCACTTCCGAAAGTCGACAGCCTGCCAAATAAGCTAGCTTTCCACCTAAACAATAGCCAACCACGCCGAGACCTGTAGAGGTATCACATTCTGGTCGTGTCTTTAAAAAAGCTAAGCTGTCTTGAATATCTTCAACACCGAGGTTTTCGTCATATTGCTGATAAAGTTCAAAAGCTTTTTGAAAATCATCTGGTGTATAACCGAGTTCAATATTAGGTGCTACACGCCAAAATAGATCAGGAACTAAAACGGTATAGCCTTCTTCTGCAAGAAAATCTGCCTTTTCCCGCATTGCTGCATTCACCCCAAAGATTTCCTGACAAAGCACCACACCAGGTCCTTTTCTTGTTTCTGGTGTCGCTAGATATGCACTGAACTGCTTTCCAGATGCAGTTTTAATTTGAATGGTTTGACCAGCCATAGTGTCAACTCCTGACATTGTTATGGCTTTATCTTCTATCCGAATTTTTTTTTAGACTGTCCAAAAGCTGCAAGCATTATCCAATCTCTGCGCAATTATCAAAATCAATCAAACTGGATAAAAATTAAAAACAAAGAAACATCTATATTTCAAAAACTTAAATTAAAAAATTAAATTACTGCTTTTTATCTAATTTGGAAAAAATGGATGAAGATTAGGACTTATAGGATAGTGAAGACTGGCTAAAAATAGTTCAATCAAAGATACAGGTTTTGTAACGAATACATTGAATTACTCAGGGAATTAAATAATTTTAAGAAGGAATACATATGAAAACGATAGAGGCGAATACGATTATCAATCGCGAAAAACTGTCTCCCTTACAGTGGATGGTTTTTATCCTAGGTTTTTTTGTCTTTTTCTGTGATGGTCTAGACACAGGAATTATTGGTTTTGTTGCTCCGGCATTACTAGATGACTGGGGAATTACCAAGCCTCAACTTGCACCAGTTTTAAGTGCAGCCTTAGTTGGCATGTCAATTGGTGCAATCATTTCGGGACCCTTAGCCGATAAATTTGGCCGTAAAGGTGTTATTGTTTTTACAAGCCTTTTGTTTTCCATATTTACCATTTTGTGTGGCTTTGCCAATTCAACCCAAGACTTAATGATTTATCGCTTTATTACAGGTGTAGGTCTAGGCGCGGCCATGCCAAACATCAGTACCATTGTCTCAGAATATATGCCTGTAAAACGTAAAGCATTTCTTACAGGTCTTGCTGGCTGTGGATTTATGCTGGGTATTTCTTGTGGTGGTGTGCTGTCGGCTTATCTATTAGAAAGCTATGGCTGGGCTAAAGTGATTATTATTGGAGGAAGTATTCCCCTAATTTTAGTGGTTGTTTTATTACTTAAATTACCTGAATCAACGCAATACTTAATTACACGTCATCAACAAGATAAAGCACAGCGTATCTTAGAAAACATTCAAGGTCATTCTTTTCAAGAACCTGTAAAACTTGTTTTAACTCAAGCAGAAACTGCATCGGATGAAAATCCGGTTAAAGTAGTTTTAGGAAAATATCTTTGGGGTTCAAGCATGCTTTGGCTCTGCTGTTTTACTAGTCTTTTGGTGTTCTATCTTTTAACAAGCTGGATGCCAACGATTTTAAAAACAGCAGGTTTCAGTACCCAACAGTTTAGTTTAATTGCCGCGATTTTCCCTTTTGGTGGTGTAATTGGCGCAACCATTATGGGATGGTACATGGATAAACTGAACCCAACTACAGTTATTAAATATTCATATCTGATTGCTTTCGCCCTATTCATTGTTGCAGGTTTGGTGAGCTCAAATATTTTCTTATTGGGTCTTACTATTTTCTTAATTGGTGCTTTACTCGCTGGTGCACAGTCTTCATTACTGCCACTTGCAGCTATGTTCTATCCAGCAGTATGCCGCGCGGTTGGTGTTTCATGGATGCATGGCATCGGTCGTATCGGTGCAATTTTAGGCGCTTTCTTTGGTTCGCTCATTTTCACTTTCAACCTAAGCTTAAGCGGTATTTTCTTTATTCTAGCAATACCAACCTTCATCTCATTTATTGCACTTAGCCTAAAAGTGATCTATGAAAAATCTAAACACAAACAAGTGTTAAAGCTCGAAGAAAGTCTATAAATATTAATTGATAAATAAAAAACTGATTTAGTTGCCTAAATCAGTTTTTTTATTTGGAAAATTAAATATCAGAAAATTTTGCCTTTGGTCTCACTTGGGTTTTCTCCAAATTCTTCACGATATTCTTGAGAAAAACGGCTTAAATGGTTAAAGCCCCAGTCATAGGCAAGCTTTGAAATAGAAACCTTTCTATCTGCACCTGTGGTGCTCAGGATTTTGTAAATTTGTTGGAGGCGATATTTTTTTAAATACGACATTGGGCTGGTGCCATAGTACTGTTGAAACTCATCATACAATTTTGATTTTGAAACCCCAGCCAAACGCTGCAAGTCTTCTGCACAGATTTCTTCGTGAGCATGTTCAATAATAAAATTACGAACCTTTCGAATATAAGCTGGCTCATCTTGATGTGAGAGTGACTTTAAAGCTTCAGAGTAGTTGTTTTCTTGAGATAATAGTAAGGCTTTAATTACAAAATTTTCATAGTCTTCAGATAACATCTGTAAACCATAAAAATTGCTATATTGCGATTTTAGCTGTAAAAAATTCTGAATATTCTTCCACCACGCTCCAATCAGTTGCTCAGAGTCTAAGTGCATTTCAGGGTTAAAAATGATAGGCGTTTCTATAGGTTTATTCAGTAAATCTGCAAGGACAATCTGCATACTTCGCTCAGGAATAACCACCTGAAATTTTCTACAGTCTTTATCGATAATCAGATCTTGTTGATCATTATTTGAAACAATTAGGCCTCTGTTTTCATCAGATTGATAATGTGCACCACGAATGTTGAGAGCTTGTCGCCCCTGTATAGGTAAACTAATGCTATAAGCTTTTAAATTTGAGATGTTGATAGCGACGTTTGCACCATAACTGATTGTGCCGATTGCCATTTTTTTATTGGGCAAACGCATTCCGTCATAGTGGAAATCGAGATTATCTTTGTAAATTGTGTCTAGACGGTGTTCACCACAAATTGTGGACATCAGATTCTGCGCAAATTCAGCTTTGCGGGAATAATGATTGAGTTCCATCTGTTGGCTGAGTGATATCATATCCTTTTCACCTAGCTAAAACTTATTGCTAAAAAAGCAACTTGTATGCCAATTAATATCCTTTAATTGACGAGTTTTCCTGAAAATATCTAATCAGGAAATAGCGTAAATATTACTTTCTCATACTCTATTAAATTTTAAAAATGGAAATAAGTTAAATACCTTTAAAGTATAAATTTATACCCTAACGAACTTATTTTCTTAGTTTTTTATAACAACTTATAGTAGAGATAAAGCATTATTTTGAACAGCAGACGATCGTAAATTTTTATCGAGTAAAAAAACCGCTTATATAAAATAAGCGGCTTTCATAAAACAATTAAATTATTGGGCCGTATAACCGCCATCCATCACGACAGCTTGGCCTGTTACCCCACCTGCTTTTTCACTCGCAAGGAAAATTGCATAATCAGCGATTTCTTCAACAGAGAGTAAACGCTTTTGAGGAACCATTGCCAAAATTACATCCTCAAGTGCACTGTCTAAACTTACATTACGGGTTTTAGCCAAGTCTGCAATTTGCCCACGAACCAATGGTGTATCTACATACCCCGGACATAAAGCATTTACCGTAATACCATCACGTGCACATTCTAATGCGGCAACTTTTGTTAGACCAATTACGCCATGTTTAGCGCTGTTATAACCTGCCTTTCCCGCGAAACCAATCAAGCCATTAATTGAAGCCATATTAATAATACGACCATATTTTTGAGCTTTCATGATTGGAAAAACATGTTTAATACCAATAAATGCCCCAGTTAACATGACTTGAACTAACTTTTGAAAAACAGCCGTTGGAAATTCTTCAATAGGCGCAACATGTTGGAAACCAGCATTATTAATTAAGATATCAACCGTACCAAAGGTCTTGTGAGTAAGCTCAATGGCTTGTTTATAAGCATCTTCATCAGTCACATCACATGGTGCAGATAAGGCATCAAAACCTTGCTCTTTAAGTGAGTTCGCCGTTTCTTGGCACTTTTCGGCATTCATATCAGATATAACAACTTTGGCACCTTCTTGAGCAAATTTCTTAGCAATCTCTAGACCGATACCACTTGCAGAACCTGTAATAAAAGCGACTTTACCGTCTAAAAGTTTTGTCATTTATTTACTCCTTAATACTTATAACGTGCTGATTTAAACAATACCCGTTACGGTAAAGACCGTAATCACCACAAATACCGCTAATGTCTTAATTACTGTGACTGCAAAAATATCTTTATACGATTGTTTATGGGTTAAACCTGTAACAGCGAGTAAAGTGATAACAGCACCATTATGCGGAAGCGTATCCATACCGCCTGACGCCATCGCAACCACACGGTGCATGACTTCTGGTGGAATACCCGCAGCTAAAATCGCGGCGTTATATTGTTCAGCCATCGCACTTAAAGCGATACTCATACCACCAGAAGCTGAACCGGTAATACCTGCTAGAACAGTTGTCGTCACAGCCCCATTTACTAGTGGATTTGTAAAAGTACTGCTCATTGCATGACTAATCATGGCAAAGCCCGGTAATGACGCAATAATTGCACCGAAACCATACTCAGATGCGGTATTCATCACTGCTAAAAGTGAGCCACCAATACTGGCATTAATGCCTTCTTTAAAGTTCGTCACTACACGTTGGTAATCAAATAAAATTGCGGAAATAATCCCGACAATCAGCGCAAGACCAACTGCCCAGATCGCACCAGTTTTTGCAACGTCTACGGTGTAATCCGCTAATCCAACTGCGGCAAAATCAAAACCATTTGGATACCACTCTTTGATTGCTTTAGACAAATATTTGTTCATTACGGCAACAAGAATGGGAGGTACAAATGCTAAAAACTGACGAGCCGTACTTACATTATTTTGCAAGTTCATATCGGCTTCAATTTCTTGAGATGGCGTATTGTCTACGCCAAAACCCGAGAATCCTTCGCCAGCTTTTGCAGCAGCTCGGCGACGCCATTCTAAGTAAGCCAAACCCATGCATAGAACAAAAATAGCACCAATAATTCCTAGAAATGGCGCGGCATAAATATTGGTGCCAAAGAAAGTGGTCGGAATTACATTTTGAATTTGTGGTGTACCGGGCAATGCATCCATAGTGAATGTAAATGCACCCAGCGCGATGGTTCCTGGAATTAAACGTTTTGGAATATTCGCTTGTCTAAATAGTTGGTTTGCAAAGGGATAAATTGCAAATACAGCAACAAATAAACTAACACCGCTATAGGTTAAAATTGCACCTAGTAATACAACCGTTAAAATTGCTTTTTTTGCCCCAATCCATCTCACAATGGTTCGAGCAATAGACTCAGCAATTCCTGACATTTCAACGACTTTACCGAAAATTGCCCCCAGCAAAAACACAAGAAAGTAATCTTTAATAAAGTTCACCATTTTAGGCATAAAAACACCCGAATAAAACGGCAAAACATTGGCTGGGTTAATGAGTAAAACTGCAAGTAAGGCACAAATTGGTGCCATAAGAATGACAGAAAAGCCCTTGTAAGCTGTATACATCAACAGCCCAAGCGAAAGTAGAATTACAAATAATTCCCACATATATTCTTTCTCCCTAAAGAATAGATATTAGGTTCAATAAAATTACCAAAAGATATTTAGGTTATCCCAAACCTATAATGATAAAAATCACAATATCTATGGATGGTAATAGGTAAATGAGCTTAAAAATAAAATATCACTAAAATATTTAAAAACAATGTAATTTATTGAAATTTTTAAATACCAATAAAATACAAGAACTTATTTGGCTCTCTTGGTAAAATTTAATTATTAAAAAAATATTATTGTTTTATAAAACTTATTAATTATTGAGTAAATTAGATTAATGTTTCTATATTATTTAATAAAGCCAATTGAATAATATATTTTTTAAATTAATTTAATAAATATTTTATTAGTTGAGATCAGTAATTTTTTATAAGAAATAAAAAAAATAGATAGCGGTAATTTTTTATCTCTCTAAAGATTTTCTACTATGTACTTTTAATATTTAATTTCTACTATAATAATATAAACAATATAAATTAATATATAGATTAGCGCTGCCAGTACCCCACCGATTACTAGTGCGATCTCCATTGAATTAGAGGGATTATTTTCTGGTTTTCTAGCAAAAATTACCGGGTATTTTGCATTCTTAATTTTTTCTTCAGCAATTCGATAATGCTTTTTACCTATTCTTATAAAAATAAGGATACAAATAATAGGTAAAATAAATGATGAGTAATAAACTAATGAATCTACTGACAATTTATTATTGATCGCATCATCACATTTATGAAAATAATTTTGATTTTCTTTACTTAATTTACTGATTTTTTCAGGAGTAATTTGACTAAAATCAAAATCATTACGGCAACCAGATATAAAGACATCTTTGGCATCTCTAGAACTACTTGACCCACTACTCGTATGACGCATATGTACTGTTGTATAAGACATAATATTATTACAAAATAAAAAGCTAAATTTTATTAGATTAATAATAATTGGCAACCTAAACCTTCCTTAGCTGATATTTCCAAATAGTAGCGGCTGGATCCTGCGTTTCATCATACTTTGCTAAAAACACTGATTAATTCAGCTAGAAAAATTTACTAAAGTAATTCAGCACATTGAGCTCTACTTGCTTTTTCATAATTTTTTGTCAAAAAACATCATATTAGGCAAATTTTCGTATAAATTACTCTTCTAGGTAAGTTGAGTAATTTAAAGGAAAGAAATGACGCTTAAACAACTAAAAGCTTTTTTGGCCCTTGCGCGTACACTCAACTATGCCAATGCTTCTTTAGAGTTACATCTCAGCCAATCTGCTTTAAGTCTCACCATCAAAAGCTTAGAAGAAGAGTTAGGCGGTAAACTGTTTAACCGTAATACACGCCGTGTTGAACTTACTCAAGAAGGCAAATCGCTCATTCCGTACGCTAAAAAACTCCTTGCCAATTGGGATGAAATGGAAAACGATGTTAAACAACGCTTTAAACTCAATCGTGGAACATTAAGTATTGCCTCAATGCCCTTTGTGACCCATGCAATTTTGCCAGAGGTGATTCATCAATTTTTAGCAGTCCATCCCAATCTTAATTTTTCAATTCACGATATTCCAAATGAGACCATTATAGAAAAAGTACAAGATGGTATTTTTGAGCTTGGTATTTGTTTTGAACCTGATCTCACCGAAGGTTTAGAGTTTAAACCGTTGTTTGAAGAAGACTTCTTAGCTCTATTACCTAAGAGTCACCCACTCGCTCAATCATCTTCTATTACATGGCATGAGCTTTGTTCAAATCCATTTGTAACCTTGCAAAAACCCTCAATTGTTCGATATTTAGTTGAGCAAAATTGTTTGCGAAATAATATAACGCTCGATTTAAAAGTTGAATGCCATCAAATTTCATCTCTTTCAAGTTTCGTTGCTTATGGAATTGGGGTAAGTGCAATTCCAAGGCATTTTGCTAAACACATTGATAAAGAACATAACGTACTGATTGATTTAAAAGACGAAGCCATTCATAAAACAGTAGGAATTGTTTATAAAAAGAACTTTGAAATTTCAAATATTTCTGCTCAATTTATTGAGGCACTGGTTCAATATAAATTTTAAAAAATTAAAGATTGTCTTTTAGTATAAGTTAAGCTTATGGCTAAGTTAAATTCTTTAATTTTTATAATTTTCAATATGTTGTAGAGTAATTTTTAAATTTTTTAGCTTGTATGCGTCTTATGTTTTGTACTTAATTTGATATTATTCATTGATTATACTTATTAATCATTTAAAAAAATTAACTTCTATAACACAAAATGTGATGCTAAAACTAGAAACACTAAGGGATATAGGAAAACAACAGAATGAATAAAGTTTATGCCAACGCAGAGGCAGCACTGAAAGATGTAATTGCAGACAATCAAACACTTGCTGTTGGTGGTTTTGGTTTGTGTGGAATTCCGGAAAAACTAATTGTTGCAGTTAAACAAAGCGGTGTAACTGGTCTCACATGCATTTCGAATAACGCAGGTGTAGATGATTTCGGTTTAGGTATATTGCTTCAAACAAAACAGATCAAAAAAATGATCTCTTCTTATGTGGGTGAAAATAAAGAATTCGAGCGCCAATATTTAAATGGTGAATTAGAAGTTGAACTAACCCCACAAGGCACCTTAGCTGAAAAGTTACGTGCTGGAGGTGCTGGAATTCCAGCATTTTACACACAAACTGGTGTAGGTACACTCATTGCTGAAGGTAAAGAAGAACGTATTTTTAACGGCAAAAATTACATTTTAGAAGAATCTTTAACAGCCGATGTAGCGCTTGTTAAAGCATATAAGGCAGACAAGGCAGGTAATTTAGTATTTCGTAAAACTGCTCAGAATTTTAATCCCGAATGCGCAATGGCTGGAAAAATTACAATTGCAGAAGTTGAACAGGTGGTTGAAATTGGTGAATTGGATCCGGATGAAATCCATTTACCAGGTATATATGTGAACCGCATTGTATTAAACGCATCACCTGAAAAACGCATTGAGCATAAAACTTTAAGCACGGAGGCAGTATAAAATGGCTTGGTCACGTAATGAAATGGCACAACGTGCTGCAAAAGAACTTGAAGATGGTTTTTATGTCAATTTAGGTATTGGCTTACCTACCCTTGTTGCCAATTATATTCCTGAGAATATTAATGTTTGGCTTCAATCTGAAAATGGCCTATTAGGTATTGGTGAATTCCCGACTGAAGAAACTGTCGACGCCGATTTAATTAATGCCGGCAAACAAACGGTTACTGCTCGTCCTGGTGCAGCCTTTTTCTCAAGCTCAGAATCTTTTGCCATGATTCGTGGTGGCCATGTCAACATTGCAATTTTAGGTGCAATGGAAGTTTCTGAAAAAGGAGATTTAGCGAACTGGATGATTCCGGGTAAAAAAGTCAAAGGTATGGGCGGTGCAATGGACTTGGTTGTTGGTGTTCAAAAAGTTGTTGTTCTTATGGAACACTGTGCAAAAGACGGTACACCAAAAATCGTGAAAAACTGTAGTTTGCCTTTAACAGGTAAAGGTGTTGTTCATCGCGTAATTACAGACTTAGGCGTAATGGATATTACGCCACAAGGTGTAGAGCTCATTGAACTTGCTAAAGACGTAACGCTCGAACAAATTCAAGCTGCTACAGGTGTTGAGTTTTATAAAACCTTAGTCGCGTAAATTCTAAGGCTTAGTTAGCTGTACAAGACTCAAGTTAGTAAGTGAGCTTGAGTCTTAGCCCTATCAAGCACCGGATGTGCTGTCTATAAATAAGAATGAGAAGGATTTTTTCAGCTATGAAAAAACAGCAAGGAATTTTTGAAAGATTTGCTCTTCGGATTAGTGACTGGTCTGAAAAATGGTTTCCTGATTCATATATTTTTGCTCTGCTTGGCGTCATTATTGTCTCTGTTGCCGCCTTGGGTATTGGTGCTCCAATCCATGATGTAGCGACCTCATTTGGTAATGGCTTCTGGAGTCTTATTCCCTTTACCCTGCAAATGACTATGCTCATTATTGTAGGTTATGTCGTTTCTGTATCTAAGCCCGTAAAATTCCTGATCCAAAAAATGGCGCGTATTCCAAGTTCTGGACGTGGTGCTATTGTTTTGGTGGCAACCGTTAGTTTATTAATTTCACTAGTCAATTGGGCAATAAGTACGATTCTTACTGCACTTTTAGTGATTGCATTAGCAAAACGTAAAGAGCTGAATATGGATTATCGTGCTGCTGCGGCAGCCGCAATCATTGGTATGGGTGCAACTTGGGCTCTTGGAATTAGTTCATCAGCAGCACAGCTTCAGGCAAATAAAACCAGTTTACCTGAGTCAATTTATAATCTGACTGGTGTTATTCCATTTACCGAAACGATTTTCCTTTGGCAATCAATTGCAATGACCATTATTTTAGTGATTGTTTCAATCGCTATTGCATATTGGTCTGCCCCAAAAGGCAATAGCGTTAAAACCATTGATAGTTTTGATGTGCAATTTGAAGAAGAAAAAACAAATGAAGCAAAATCTACTCGTCCAGGTGACTGGTTAGAAAATTCGCCTATCTTAACGATTATTGTGGTGGTTTTAGGCTTAATCTGGATGTTTTTTGAATTTTCAAAAAGCAATCCCATCATTGCCATTTCAAGTCTCAACACCTACAACTTCGTGTTTTTAATGCTTGGGTTAGCTTTACATGGCACACCACGGAACTTTTTAAATGCTGTTGCAAAAGCAGTTCCGGCAGTATCGGGAATCTTAATCCAATTTCCACTGTACGGAAGTATCGCCTTTATTATGACCCAAGCTTTAAATAGCCAAGACTTATCGCTGTCACATTATATTGCCGAATTTTTCGTTTCAATCGCTTCAAAAGAAACCTTTGCAATTGTGATGGGAATTTACTCTGCGGTACTTGGATTTTTTGTACCTTCAGGTGGTGGAAAATGGATCATTGAAGCCCCATATGTAATGCAAGCAGCAAATGATTTAAAGGTTCATTTGGGTTGGTCTGTACAAATTTATAATGCAGCCGAAGCTTTACCAAACTTAATTAATCCATTTTTTATGCTTCCAATGTTAGGCATTTTAAAACTAAAAGCAAAAGATGTGATTGGTTTTACAGTGACGCAGCTCGTTGTGCATTTTCCTTTAGTTTTATTCTTGCTGTGGTTCTTTGGTAGAACGCTCAGCTATACCCCTCCAACTTTTTAATTTAGTGGCGCCTTTAGTTTAGGCTAAAGGCAAATTTAGCAAATACACCAATAAGAGATATTAAGATGAGTTCAATTGTTATAGTTTCAGGTAGCCGTACTGCAATGGGTGGTTTTCAGGGTAGTTTATCTTCTCTAACTGCTCCAGAACTTGGCGCTGCTGTCATCCGTGAATCGATCCAACGTGCAGGTGTTAAACCTGAACAGGTAGATGAAGTGATTTTCGGTTGTGTACTCAGTGCAGGTATTGGTCAAGGCCCTGCTCGTCAAGCCATGCGCAAAGCTGGCGTGCCTGATCATGTCGGAGCTGTGACCATTAATAAACTTTGCGGCTCTGCAATGAAAGCGGTGTTAATGGCATCAGATACCTTAAAAGCAGGCAGTGCCAATATTATTGTGGCTGGCGGCATGGAATCTATGACGAATGCACCTTATATTTTGCCTAAAGCTCGCGGTGGTTATCGTATGGGACACGGCGAAATTAAGGATCATATGTTTTTAGATGGCCTCGAAGATGCAGAAACAGGTCGTTTAATGGGGTCTTTTGCTCAAGACATGGCAAATACCAAAGGCTTTACCCGTGAGCAAATGGATGACTTTGCAATTTCTTCACTTAAAAAAGCGCAAACTGCGATTACGGAAGGTTATTTCAAAGAAGAGATTGTTCCTGTTGAAGTAAAAACCCGTAAAGGTGTTCAAGTTGTTGATCAAGATGAGCAACCATTAAAAGCTAATCTTGAGAAGATCCCAACATTGCGTCCAGCTTTTAGTAAAGATGGGACAATTACAGCTGCTAACTCAAGCTCTATTTCTGATGGTGCTGCTGCGTTAGTACTTACCACTGAAGAATATGCTCAAAGTCACGGGTTAAATACTTTAGCAAAAATTGTGGCAACTTCGACTCACTCTCAGCATCCAAGCGAATTTACTATTGCTCCAATTAGTGCAATTCAGAAAGTACTTGAGCGTGCTGGTTGGTCTGTTGATGAAGTAGATGCTTGGGAAATTAATGAGGCTTTTGCGATGGTGGCAATGGCACCAATTCATGAGCTAGGAATTGATGAAGCAAAAGTAAACGTCCATGGTGGTGCATGTGCATTAGGCCATCCAATTGGTGCTACAGGTTCAAGAATTATCCTTTCTCTTATTTATGCATTAAAACGCTTAGGTAAAAAGAAAGGTGTCGCTGCCCTATGTATTGGTGGTGGTGAAGCAACAGCCGTTGCGATTGAAATTTAATTTAAAATTAAAAGAAGATGTAAGGATTTTCTTACATCTTCTTTTTTATAATTAAAACTCTTAAGCAGTTTTAAATAGCTCATAACAGGTTTGACGGAACCATTTATGGCTACTCTTGTGGTGACAAGACATATGCCAATGTTGCTTAACATCATAAGTTGGAAAATCAAGCGGTGCCGGTAAAATCTGTAAGTTCTCTCTAACCAATAAAACCTGACTTAAATAATATGGCACAGTGGCAATAGCATCTGTTTCCTGAACGACCAATCCCACCCCTAAATAACTTGGTAAGCGAATTAAAATATTTCGATCCAGCCCTTTATTTTGCAGCTCATTTTTAATGTGATAATGCCCAATACCCGCATCAATATCGATGTGAGATTCACGCATATAATCCTCTAAAGTGAAATTATTTGGGTCTAAACGTGGATGGCTTTTTGAGCTAATTACGACATAGTGTTGCCGAAAAAACTTCTGCTGATAAAAACCTTCTTCTAACTGTGGTAAAAAACCTATGGCTAGATCAATTTCGCCGTTTGCCATTTGATAGCTAGTTTCTGGTGTAATAGGCCTAATATTTAAACGAATCAAAGGGGCTTTTTCTTTTAAATAATTGGTTAATTGCGGCAACAAAACCAAATGAGATACATCAGTCATCGCAATCGTAAACAACTGATCTGAGGTCAACGGATCAAAGTTCACATTAAAATTATTAATGCTTTCAACCTTATCAATAACTTCACTAATGAGCGGAAAAATTTGCTTTGCCAGTTCAGTCGGAATCATTTCATTACCGACTCGAATAAACAAAGGATCATTAAAATGTTGGCGGATTTTGTTTAGACCATTACTAACGCTCGGCTGTGTCAAACCAATGGCATCTGCAGCCATTGAAACACTTTTGAACCGATAAATATGATAAAAAATATTTAATAATCTACTGTCTAGATCAAACAAAATTGTCTCCGCTTGGACTCAATAATCCATTGAAATAAGTTCAAAGTAGGTATGAAAGAGATAAATACTCCTATACTCTACTTTTGACTTATTGAAATTTACTCTAAATTATCAAAGAATTTAGACAAGGGGCAATGCTTTATACTGCCTTTCATCGTAAAGACCAAAGCATAATCTACTTATTTGCTTAATTTATATATAAATATCGTGTACTCATCACTTCAAATGAGTAGACGTTATAGGTCTTGCTGGCCTTTAAAACCATTCCATATTTTCTGTACCGACTTATTATCACTCAAATTATTTTTGAAGATATAAATATCTTGAGCAAGGCAATATTCTTGTTGGTCTAAAATGACTAATTTTCCGGCTGCAAGGTCTTCTTCAACATTAATTTTTGGAATCCAAGCAACTCCTAGACCTTGTAAAACCAGCTCTTTTAAATTGGTGGCATTATCTGTTTCATATAACGTTTTATATACAAGCTTACCTTCAATCAGTTGATCTACCAATTTTCTTAAGTACGCGTGTTTACTATACGCTAGCAGGGCAAAATTACTTTGTATTGTATGTTTAGGACTGTGGTCAGGTTCAGTTGCAGAAACCGGTACAATAACCGTTTCAGCAATTTTGATACCACTTAAAATATCATCCCCAACTTTTCTAATATTGCTTTTATCTGCATAGCAAATCATAAAGTCACAAGCACCTTCTTTTAACAAAGACAGGCCTTCTCCACTATTCGTTGCGACAATTTCAATTTTTAAATCACGAATAAGTGTAGGAAATTTCTTTAAAAAAGTAGTTAAAAATCCAGAGGCTAAAGAATGAACAACGCAGAAACGAATGGTCGATTCAGTTTCATTTTTAATATTTTTAATTAGTTTTGCGGTCTCCTCTACCTGTTTTTCAATATTTTTAGACATCACTAATAAAATTCGACCAATGTCTGTAAATTCGATGTTGTTTTTGTTGTTCCTAATAATGACTTCAGCACCAATCATTTCTTCAATTTGTTGAATTCTTCGAGTAAATGCAGACTGGCTAATAAATCTTTTCTCTGCTGCTTTTGAGATTGAACGTTCACGTTCTAATGTGAGGAGATCCTCTACCCAACGGACTTCTAAATTCATCTTATCTATTCCCTTTTAGATTTGTAATTTTATTAATTAATATTTTTGGGAAGTAGCATAAATAAATTTAGTGATGAGAAAGAATGATAAAACATAGGGAGTACCTGCAAAAATGCGAGAAGTGAAAGGACAAAGCCAATCTATAAAATTAAGTATTTAATAATTCTGACATAGAAAAGAAGATAAGAAAATAATAGGTTTTGTTTTCATGAGACAAGAGATGAACATAAGTACAGTTCAGCTAAAAAAATTATTTAAATCAACCAATAAAAACCCATCATAAAAATAAATAAGCGATCTTGAAAAGATAACTTTTAGAAATAAGCACGAACTTATTTTTGTACATTTTATTCATAAAAAAAGTCCGCACCTTGGGGAAGAATGCGGACTGTAAACTGTTTCAATAACCGATCCTTATGTTATTGATTAAATTTTTTAGAATCTTAATTAAGATACTTTTCCACTATAAAAGGTAGTTAAAAAATCTATTTTCATAACCTTTTTACTTTGCCAAATCCAAAAAATATGAAAAATGATTTTTTACACTCTCAATGGGTTGGTAAGGTAATAATTGATAAAAAAATGATTACCTTACCGCATTTCAGGATTTAAGCAGTCATAATAATTGATTGTATTTAAATACAATATTTGAAAAGAGTATAAGATAAAAAGATAATCCCAACTATTATACTAAAGTATCTATTCGGGTGTACGCAAACGTATTGAGTCCCCTTTAAAAGCGGTGACGATTTTCGCAGACGGGTTGATCAAAATGACCTAATATTCACCAATCAAGTAGTATAACTTTCTTGAAATTTCAACCATCATATTAGAAGTATATTGACTGATTTCAAATATCTGTTTTTTCTGTGGATTGAAAACCATATTGTCTTTTTCATCACTAAAAAAAACATAAGTTGTGTATTTATCCATGTGATGAATATGCTCTTTCAAGCTGAGTTTCTCACCAGAATTAGGGTCATATGCAATAAACTTCATTCTCATGCATTTGTCTCTTTACAGCGTGCTTACACCTTATAAAATTTCAGTCAAAAGATTATTTAACAGACAATAATCTTGAATGCCTAAATTATTGATACGATGCAGTAGGGATATTTTGTTTAGCTTTTTGAATAGATAACTCAGCATTCTTAATTGATTGCTCAGCTTCTTTAAGCATGTGCGAACTTTTAGTTTCAGCTTTTTCTTCATTACCCCAAAGGAGATAACAAGCAAAACTTCCCAATATTAATAAAGCAGCAGTTACTTTTAACATAAACTTAATAAATCAAAATTTTCTGTATTATAAGTATTTTTATGTGAAATACATCACAATTTTATTAAAATTTATTAAACAAAACTCATTATTTGCTTATATAAATTAACTTTCACATGAAAAATCAAATATTTTTTTGATTTTAATACACGGAAATGATTGCTTAGTTTTCTGTATAAATTTTGATTTACTTACATTTTCACACCTTTGACCAATCTATAAAATTAAATAAATATTTGAATATATTAAACTTTAGAACAAGTATTCATTCTATATACGCTCATATACCAACGATTATTTCTCGACTACCCTCTTTTTTGTTATGCAAAAAATGCATAATTGCTTTAATAAATGCATTAGAAGTGAAGCATTTCGAATTCTAAGATGAATCATCTTAACTAATTCGAAGTTTAATGATGAACGCTGATATTACTACCCGTATTGAGAAGGATCTTATTGGTCATCGAGAAATCAACAATGACCATTATTACGGAGTTCAAACATTACGTGCTTTAGAAAATTTCAACTTAACAAATAGCAAAGTTGGAAATTTCCCTAATTTAATTAAAGCATTAGCTATGGTTAAACTAGCTTGTGCTGAAGCAAACTATAATCTTAAAAACTTAGATCAAACTAAATTTGAAGCGATTGAATACAGCTGTAATCAGCTTATTCGTGGTAATTTCCATGACCAGTTCCCAATCGACATGATGCAAGGCGGTGCTGGCACTTCAACCAATATGAATGCAAATGAAGTATTGGCAAACGTTGCTTTAGAATATATGGGCCATTCTAAAGGTCAATATCAATACTTGCATCCAAATAACGACATTAATATGTCGCAGTCAACAAATGACGTATACCCTACTGCAATTCGTTTAGGTTTATTACTTAGCCTAGATGAGTTAAATCTTCCATTTAACAATTTGATTCTTAGCTTCTTGAATAAATCTCAAGAGTTTGCACACATTTTAAAAATGGGTCGTACTCAGTTACAAGATGCTGTACCAATGACATTAGGTCAAGAGTTTGGTGCTTTTGCGGTAACTCTACAAAAAGACCTTGAGCAAATTAATACGCTTATTCCAAATGTTTTAGCTTATATGAATCTTGGCGGTACAGCGATTGGTACGGGAATTACCACTGAATATAGTTACCGTGAACTCGCGATTCAAGCACTTGGAAAAATCTCTGGTAAGAAAATTAAGTCAGCTCCAGATTTGATTGAAGCCACTTCTGATATGGGTGACTTTGTTCTTTTATCTGGTTTATTAAAACGTACTGCAACTAAACTTTCAAAAATTGCCAATGACTTGCGTTTACTTTCAAGTGGTCCACGTACTGGCATTAATGAAATTAACTTAGAAGCACGTCAACCTGGTAGCTCGATCATGCCGGGTAAAGTAAACCCAGTTATTCCTGAAGCAATGAACCTTGCTTGCTTCCAGATCATTGCAAATGATTTGGCTGTAACGTTAGCTGCTGAAGCTGGTCAATTACAGTTAAATGCAATGGAACCACTTATTGCATTCAAACTGTTTGAATCGATGGACTTGCTTGGTAAAGCAATGGCGATGTTCCAAACTAAGTGTATTGATACGATTACGGCGAACCCTGAACACTGTAAAGCTTTGGTTGAAAATTCAATTGGTATTGTGACTGCACTTAACCCATACCTAGGTTATGAAACTACAACACGTATTGCTAAAACTGCAAACGAAACTGGGCAAAGCGTATTGGCTTTAGTTCAAAATGAAGGTTTATTATCAGCACAAGTGCTTGATGATATCTTGTCGATTAATAATATGGTTAAACCAAAAATGTCGGCTTAATTCCTGAAATAAAAAAAGGAGCTTATAAAGCTCCTTTTTTTATTTCTTCTACAACTTTTAAAAGCTAAAAGTTGTAGAAAATTGAGCTGTGCGAGGATTACCTAAGAACAGATAGTCATCTCCCATAAATGCCCCTACATCACGCCAATATTTCTTGTTAAATAAGTTATCAATATTGAATCTAAAAGTTGTGTCATGCCCAGCAAAATTTGTTTTATAGGCAGCACCAATATTAAAGACACTATATCCGCCTACTTTTGCAGTTCCCTCTTTATTTGCATATTTACTGCTACTGTATTGCATACCACTGAGTAATCTTAAACCTTCAACTGACGGTACTTTATAAGATAACTGGGCTGTGGCACGTACTTTCGGCACATTTTGAGTTTGATGACCTTTGTAGTTGTCAGTATCAATATCAACAAGACGAGATTTGGTATAGGTAACACCTGAACTTACATCAAGTGTATCGGTTAAGGCACCTGTTAAACCTAACTCAATACCTTGATTGTGTTGTTCGCCTTGCTCAACAAAATCAAAAGTTCTATCTGCATTTACTTTACTGTATTGATTGTCTTGTTTTAAATCAAAAATAGCTGCTGTTACCAAGAAGTTTCGAATTTGTTGCTTAACACCAACTTCATATTGTTCAGAATTTTTAGGTGATAGAACTTCTAAAGCATTATTAGCAAACCATGGTGCTTCACCACCATCTGATAAACCTTTAGCATATGAAGCATAAAGATTAGTTGTAGTAGTTGGGCTATACATGAGCGCTAATTGTGGCAAGAATTTGTTTAAATCCGTATCACGGCTTTGCTGGCCATCTGAATTATAAGCTTGCTCATCAAGGTGAATCAGTTTTCCACCGAGTAGAGTTGACCACTGATCATTAAATTGAACTCGGTCAGATACAGTAAATGCAGTCTGATCACTTTCTAAGGCTTTATAACGATCGCCTAAGCTGTCCGATGACGGACTGTAGTCGACCGTATCTTCATAGATATTGCCTGTTCCTACCGCTACATTAAGTGGTGTGTGGTGCTTTAAAGTTTTATATGTACGTTGTAATTCGAAAGCGATTTGATGCTGAATATTGCCAGTGTTGAATTGACCATTTAACCCAGCAGCGAACTGGTTAGTAATACGTGTATCATCTGGGCTACGGAAATCGTAAATATCATAATTTCCGTGTTTATCAAAAGTATTGCCCAAACCGGTAACTTCACAAATGCTGTTATAACATCCCCATGGGAAAGCACTATTATCATCAATCACAACACGGCTTTGAGACGCACTTAAGCTACCATTCCATTGATCGTTAAATGCATATTGATATTTCAAACTCGCATTTACACTGTTATTTACAACAGGTTTACTCCAAGACTGGTAACCCAATAAACGGTCTTGATCTACATTTGTTGGTACTTCTTGCCCATCAAGCAGTTGATAACCCGGTACTGAGCGTTGGCTTTGATGCTGAGCTTCAATATCAAATAATAATTTAGAACGCTCATTAATTTTCCAGTCTAAAGCAACTGAACCAAACTCACGTTTACCATTTGCATGGTCAACATTTGGATGGATGCTTTCATGGGCCAAATTGATTCGATAGCCAAAATTATCATTAACAAAGCCGCCAACATCTGTTGCCAGTGTATAGCCGCCTTCTGAATTTGCATCTACAGTAATGTTTTTAACATCGGCTGGTCTTTTGGTTACATAGTTAACCACTCCACCCGGCGTCGACATTCCAGATTGAATTGCAGAAATGCCTTTTAAGATTTCAACTTGTTCTTTATTTTCTAAAGCTACATTTTGTTCGCCACGTATGGTATGGCCATTAATGAGATAGCTTGAGCCTAAATCAAGTGCAAAACCACGTGCTACAAAGTTTGGATAGTAGCCAATAGCGGCATAACCATCGCCTAATGATGAATCATTTTTAATTACATCGGTCAGTGTTTTTGCGTGTTGATCTGCTATACGTTCAGATGTAATGGTGGTAATAGATGCAGGTACTTTCTTTACATCACCAGTTTGAAAACCAGATAAACTCACTTTTTTTGATGTGTATAGTGCATCACTATTTTGTGTAGCGTTCACAGTAATGGTTGGGAGCTGCGAAACCTCCGCTTCATTTGCATAAACGACAGATGTTATGAGTGCAATAGATGAAGCCAATGCTGTTTTAGAGCATGTCATGAAGTGAAGATTTAACGAACGTCTTTCCATTGAATAACTACCTGCCATACCGTGCATAATTTGAAGCGCTAGAAATAAGTGCTGAGCCGATTTTTAGCCACGCAAGAATACAGCTACATATATTGAGAAACAACACATTCTGTATTTTTTCGATTAAGTGAATTTAGTTCGACTTTTTCAACTTATCATTCTATGAATTTCCTTTATTTTCTTGGGAATTGATACTATAACTTTTTAAGTATTATCAAATATTCAAAATACACTTAAGCTCAAAATGGCACTTAAAAGGAGAAACAGAATAGAAAAATACTGGTATTAAATTAGCTTACTGATTTTAAAAACAATTAATTATGCAGTTAAATAAAAGGAAGTGTTCGATCATTGGTAAAAAATTCTTTAAATCGAACAAAAGGACGTAATCTCACTAGAATCGAATTTTAAAATTAGAAAAAATGAATGGTTAGGAATTCTAAGGACGTGCTCAGGGTCGAGTGATTTTTAAAAAGTTCATTCTATTTTCTGTTTAGCCCACCTAAAAAGTTCCTAGTTTTTGTCTACAAAGTGATGGAAGTAATATGACATATACTCAGGAAGAAAAACGTAGCAGGATACGTGGGATTGTAGGCGCAGCCTCTGGTAATTTAGTCGAATGGTTTGATTTTTATATTTATGCAGTATTTGCTGCTTACTTTACTCAAGCTTTAACCGCGCCAGATATGGATAGCACAACTAAGTCTATTTATGTTTGGGGGGTGTTTGCCGCAAGCTTCTTTATGCGTCCGATTGGAAGCTGGCTATTTGGTCGTATTGCAGATCGACATGGCCGAAAGAAGTCGATGATCATATCAATCTGTTTGATGGCTTTAAGCTCCTTTTTATTTGCAGCTTTGCCTACTTATGATCAAGTCGGTTTATTTGCCCCTTTTCTGTTACTCCTTGTTCGTTTACTTCAAGGCTTATCAGTGGGTGGTGAATATGGCGCCGTTGCCACTTATATGAGTGAATTAGGCTTAAAAGGTCAGCGTGGTTTTTACTCATCTTTCCAATATGTCACCCTCTCTGGTGGTCAATTGCTTGCAAGCTTACTGGGCGTTATTTTGTTGACGTTCTTAAGTGAACAACAATTACATGATGGCGGTTGGCGTATTCCATTTGTTATTGGTGGTATCGCAGCAATCTTATCTTTGCTTGCACGTAGTCGTTTAGAAGAAACACTTTCTCATCAAGACAGCGAACGAAAAGAGTCTGGTAGCTTAAGAGAACTCTTTAAAAAGCACTGGAAAACCTTTTTATTAGTGGTTGGATACACTTCTGCTGGTTCATTAACGTTTTATGTAGAGACTGTTTATTCAAAAACCTATTTAACCAACTTAGGGATGGACGGAAAAACAGTTGGTTATATTATGACCTTCGCCCTATTTGTCTATATGTGTGCTCAACCTGTATTTGGTGCAATTTCGGACCGTATTGGGCGACGCTCTTCAATGTTGGCATTTAGCTTATTGTCCGCCATTTTTATTTATCCCGTCATGGTGATCGGGATGCGTGCCTATATAGATTCTCCGATCATCATTACATTGCTACTCATCTTTATGATGATGTTACTCAGCTTCTATACTTCTATTAGTGGTTTGGTAAAAGCTGAAATGTTCCCACCTCATGTGCGAGCTTTAGGTGTAGGTTTCTCTTATGCAGTAGGTAATGCGCTGTTTGGTGGTTCTGCGCCTTCGGTTGCCTTACAGTTTAAAGCTGCCGGAATTGAAAATACCTTCTTTATATATGTGATTGTCATGCTGGTTATCTGTTTCTTATGTAGCCTTGCGCTTCCGAAAAAACCAGATTATTTAGAACATGATCATTAATTAAATAAGATGCCTTCTGTCCCAAGCAGAAGGCATCTTTTAGCTCTTAGCAAATTCTTTTAAAAAAGCCCACGGAAAAATCCCTTTGTCATGCCCATCACTAAAGCAAATTTGGGCACCATAACCTTGATCAAACATAGCTGTCACTTCAACATTTTGATGCTCTATTTTAATTTGTTTAATCCGCTTCGCTCGACAAAAGCCACATGGGCAAATTTCCCTTAAACTTTGATGATTCAGACATGTACTTGAGCCATCGGTCCATATAAAGTGAACCTGCTTATTTATAGTGTCGACACGGATATCAGGTCTGGTTTGCATACTTCACCTCACCAATTTGATTTAATCCAATACGAATCGCTTTTCGTACTTCAGGATCTGGATCATTTTGATGTTGTTCTAATAGATTCTGAGCTTCTGATGTACCAATTTCACCGAGTGCTAAAGCGACTTCTTTACGCAAGTTACTAATTTCATGCTTAAAGTTATCAGTCAAATGAGCAACTGCCAGATGTGATTTAAGTAGTCCCAAGCTCCGTACTGCTGCAATACGTACTTGCCAATACAAGTCTGATACAGCATGAATTAAAGGAGCTTCGAGCTGAACAATACGTAATTTTCCAATCGTAAGAGCAGCTTCCACTCTTAGTTGCCAACTTTCCGAAGTTAAAGAATGTTGAAGTGCTTGGATAACTTCAACCGATATGTTCTGACTATAAGCTAAACCACCTGTTGCAATACGGCGGACTTCATCATCTGTATCTGTTTCGGCAATTTTTGCCAATATCGTAATTGCTTGGTCTTGTTGTAACCAACTTAATGCACTGACTGCCTCACGGCGTACATAAACATCTTCATGGTGTACCAAAGCAGATATCTCTTCAAATAATTGCTGTGGTCGTAAAGGTCTTAAAGCACGTAAAATTGCACTAAGAGCAAAAGTATCCGTATGCTTTAAATACGGTGCCAGTATCTGGGCTGATGCCGCATTTTTGACTTCACTTAAACTCTGGCTGGCAGCTTGTCTCACATTCAGATCAGCATCAAATAAGGCTTGCGCCAATACTTGCAAACTGGTTGAGTCTTCCCAGCTTTCTAGTTTTTTTGCTGCCTCTTCACGAACTAAAGCTGAAGAGTCGTGTTGTAGTGCTGCATGCAGCCACGGAAGTAAATCCGGATTTTCTTCATCACCAATATTCATTAAAGCGACAAAGCGTATCTTTTCATCTGCATGATTGAGCTGCGCAAGAAATTCCTGATTATATTCATCAAGGTCATCTAAAGCTTGATAATAAAAACTCATTCGTATTCCTTAATTTGTGATTTCTTTCCAAGCCCTAATGGATTTAAACGGCTTAACTCTTCTTGTTGAGTGGCTTCTTTTAACGTTTGGATGCAATGTTTTTTTATGGCTGTAAATTCACTACTCGTTACAAGCTCAACATCCCGTGGACGTTCAAACTTAAGCGAAATTTCCTCAATAATCCGCCCTGGTCGATGGCTCATAATCAACACTCGATCGGCTAAAAAAAGTGCCTCATCAATATCGTGGGTAATAAATAAAACCGACGTTTGGATTTCTTGCCAAATTTCGAGTAATAGCATTTGCATTTTCAAACGAGTTTGAGCATCTAAGGCACCAAAAGGCTCATCCATTAATAAAATGCGAGGTTGATTAATCAATACTCTCGCAATTTCAACTCGTTGCTGCATGCCACCAGAAAGTTCGGCTGGAAATTTATGTTCAAAACCTTTAAGTCCGACCAGATCAATCATTTTCTGAGCTTGTTCAATACGCTTTTGCTTGGCGATGCCTTTCATTTTTAAACCAAAGGCAATATTTTCGAGCACGCTTTTCCAAGGAAATAAGGTATGTTGCTGAAACACCAAACCTCTATCTGGATGCGGTTCAAATATCGATTCATCATCGACCGTTAAAGACCCGGAACTAATCGGTAAATGCCCTGCCAAAGCACCTAATAATGTTGATTTACCGCAACCCGACGGGCCAAGGAGACATATAAACTCGTCCGGTTGTATTTCGAAATTAACCCGATCTAATGCCTGAAAACGATTTTTAGCTTGACCTAAATGTAGAGATAGATTTTGAATACGTACATGGCCTTGTGTAATTGACATTTTAAGACTTCCTTAGTTGATACCATGGAGTAAATCGATTTCCAATCACACGCACCAATGTACTGCTAAACATACCTAACGCTCCGATCAGCACCATGCCAACCACGATATTGCTATAGTTTTGCAAGGTGAAAGACTCCCATGTGAAATATCCAATTCCGTGTTGTCCAGAAATCATTTCCGCAGTCACTAAACAGAACCAACAAGTGCCCATTCCAATAGATAAACCCGTAATAATGTTCGGTAATGCGCCCGGAATAATGACTTCATGAATAATGGCAAGATCAGAAGCACCCAGACTTTTCGCTGACGCAACGAGCCTTGGGTCAACTGCACCAACGCCATGTACGGTGTTTAATAAAATTGGAAATAAAGCCCCAATAAAGGTAATAAAAATCATGGAAGCTTCTGAGGATGGAAAAATCAGAATTGCTAAAGGAATCCATGCAACTGCTGGTATTGGACGTAATACTTCTAATGGTGGCATTAGAAAGGCAGCCAGTTTTTGGTAACGTCCTGCCAACAAACCAATACCTACACCAATTAGAGCCGCAAGCACAAAACCAATCACTACACGAAACACACTAGATTCAACATGTTCAAATGCAGCGCTGAGTTGAAAAAAAGCCCATAGCGCATGAATGACATCTAAAGGTGTCGGGACATTGCTAAAGTTCACAAAGCCTAAATTTACTTTAAACTGAGCAAGTCCTTGCCAAATGACTATCCAAAAAGCTATGGATGTAAAAGCAATCACGTAGCTTTTTAAACGCGCCGGATATGATCTCAACTGCTGAAAAAATTTAGTCAAAAATGTACTTTGGTTATTAGGTTTTGTCTGGGCTAAACTACTCATTTGTCACCTCCTGATCATTAGGTAAGACAACACATCAGCTCTGTGTTACAAGCTGAATAGCTTTAAAGTCATATACTTTTCCGCCCTGTTGTTTAGCCCATTTTTCAGCATCATCTTTTAATAAAAAGGCTTGAATTTGTCCTGCTTTGTCTGTGGCATACCATGCCAAATTGGCAAGTAACTTAATGTCGGACTGATGATCTTGGCTATAAACCACACGCACCGTTTTTCCATCGGCTTGTATTTTCTTTAAATCAGAAAAAGCATGCTCAGGCGTTTCATAGCTACGCACTTTTTCTTCACCCTTTACCCAAATTTGAGTCACCCGATCAAATGTCTTGATGGGTTGGCCTGTTAAAGCATCATTGGCAACCAAAGGTGATTTTGCATAGTCAGACAGTTGCTGGCTGTAATTAAGTCCAGATGCCTGAAATGCATCCTTAATGTATTGATCATCAATAAATTTATTTACATCAAGCGTACCGTCGTTTTTTCCTAAAACTTTTAAGGTATCTATCGCAATTTGAGTCGCTTTTCGATATTCAGGTTTCCACGTTAAGTCACGAGTTTGCAGACCTAAAGGGCCATGAAATAGATAAACA
>NZ_POYH01000082.1:131454-132999 GCF_002899995.1 Acinetobacter sp. AKBS16
TCGGCAGGAATACCTGTTTTTTCAGCAATAAGTTCACTATATTTTTCTGGCTGTTCCTGAATCAGACGATTCGCTTCAATAGTTGCTTGTAAATAGGCTTTTATAACTTCTGGATGCTGCTGTGCATAATCCTTGCTCGCAAGTGATCCATGAAATGTAGGTGATTTTGCTTGTGAACCATCATAGATTTTTTTAGCAAAACCTTGGTAAGCAAATAACTCTCCAAATGGTACGAAGTCAGCATGTGCAGCAATCTTATGACTTTTTAATGCAGGTCCCGCCACTTCTGGCGCCTGAGCAATCACTTTAATATCTTTATCAAGTTGCCAGCCTTCAGCCTGAATCGCTCGTAGCAATAGTCCATGAGCAGTTGAAGCAAAAGGTACGGAAATGGTTTGTCCTTTTAGTTCTTTCAGTGATGTTACTTTTGAGTCAATTGGAACAACAATCGCATTACCGCTACCATTAATACTGCCTGACAATGGCGCTAAAAATATGCTTTCTTTCCCAGC
This sequence comes from Acinetobacter sp. AKBS16, assembly GCF_002899995.1. NCBI lineage: Bacteria > Pseudomonadati > Pseudomonadota > Gammaproteobacteria > Moraxellales > Moraxellaceae > Acinetobacter > Acinetobacter sp. AKBS16. Next base: position 131,967 of record NZ_POYH01000082.1, read on the forward strand.
TTTTTTAAATGCCGCTAAATTATTCACAGCAGGAAAGTCAGCCATTGCTCCCAAATCTAGACGCCCAGCCACCATCTCACTGGTAAGTGGTGCACCAGAGGTAAAGTTTTTCCATTGAATATCATATTTAACGTGTTTGTATTTACCATCTTTAGGCAAATATTTTGGTAATAAATTCAATTCACGAATTAGCAACCCACCTGTTGCACAGTTAATGGTCGTGTCTTGTGTACCAATGGCGACACGCACAGTTTCTGTTTTACTGCCGCACCCCAAAGTGCCGAGTACCATGGCACCAATTAAGCTACTGAGTAATAGTTTTTTATTGATCAATTTATTTTGTCTCATGTTACGTATTCCAAATTAATTATTTGAGTAGGTATGGGATATTTACTTTGACTGCATCTGTTGGGCAGTCTTTTTCACAAGGCATGCAATACCAACATTCATCAAATTGCATATAAGCTTTTTGGGTTGTTGGATCGATTGCCAATAAATCCATTGGACAAACATCTACACAGACAGTGCACCCTTTATCAGCAATACATTTATCTTCATCGATAATGACGGGTGCGACAGTACGGTGCTGTACTTCTTTAAAAATAAAAGCCATGATTTGAATTCCTGATTTATTTAGTCTGCTAGAGCAACATCTTTTTGAATGCGTAAACGGTCATACGACACAGCTTCATCTTGATTAATCGGAACCACATAAGGCTCGATTGGCTTTTTGAAACTGACCATGTTGCCGTGTTCATCTTTTTTCAAATGCGCGTGACAGAACCAATCCGAGTTATTCTTTTGAGGGAAATCTGCTCTATAGTGGTACAGTCCCCAGCGGCTTTCCTCTCTAAACAGTGAAGCTCTTGCTGCCATTTCCGCACAATCTCGAATAAAAGAAACTTCAGCGGCACGCATCAGCTCATGTGGGTTTCTGGCAGAAATTCGCTTAATATCCTGTTTAATTTCTTCAAAACGCTTGAGCCCAATTTCCATTTTTTGGCGAGTTTTAGGGGGCTGCAAATAGTCATTT
>NZ_POYH01000082.1:133051-136347 GCF_002899995.1 Acinetobacter sp. AKBS16
AAAACGGCGCAGCTTATATTCCACTTGCTCTGGAGGTAAACCTTCTGAGCAATCTAGTGGCGCAAATATTCGAGCTTTTTCTGCTTCTATTTCGCTTTGGTTTAATTCACTATCTTCAACTGCATTCACGTATTGCGCGGCATTTACACCCGCAAACCAACCATAGGTAAATGCACCAAGCATATAGTTATGAGGTACAGCCGCCATATCGCCAGCACTGTATAATCCCTTAACTGAAGTCTCAGCTTTTTCATTGACCCATACACCAGAAGCACTGTGTCCGCTACAGAAACCAATTTCTGAAATATGCATTTCCACCATATCTTGACGATAATTGGTTCCTCGACCCTCATGAAAACGTCCACGGCTTGGGCGCTCATTGGTATGCAAGATTTCTTCGATGGTTTGAATGGTTTCTTCGGCCAGATGATCTACTTTTAAATAAACAGGACCATTACCACTTTCCAGTTCTTGGTAAAACTCCCACATCATTTGACCACTCCAGTAGTCACATTCAATGAAACGTTCACCTTTACTGTTAGCGGTATAACCTCCTAAAGGTCCGGTCACATAGGCACAAGCCGGACCGTTATAGTCTTTAATCAATGGATTAATCTGGAAGCATTCTAAATTAGCAAGCTCAGCACCTGCATGGTATGCCATTGCATAGCCGTCACCTGCATTGGTTGGGTTTTCATAAGTGCCCATTAAATAGCCGGAAGCTGGTAAACCTAAACGCCCTGCGGCACCACAACATAAAATGGCAGCTTTCGTTTTAATGACATAGAAATCGCCACTACGACAATCAAAACCAAGTACACCATTGATTGCACCTTGCTCATTTTTTAAAAGCTTTGTGGTGACAATCCGATTATTAATTTTGACTTGAGCACGCTTTAATTGACGGTATAAAACTTTTTTAACGTCATGACCTTCAGGCATAGGTAAAACATATGCCCCCATGTGGTGTACTTTTTTTACTGCAAATTCGCCGGTCTCATCTTTTTCAAACTTAATACCCCATTGATCGAGCTGTTGAATGGTTTTGAAACTATGCTTCGCATATGCATATACAGTGGTTTGGTTAACTACCCCTTCATTGGCAATCGTAATTTCTTTGGTGTACTGCTCAGGTGTTGCGTAGCCCGGAATGACAGCATTATTCAGTCCATCCATTCCCATTGAAATCGCCCCACTGCGCTTTACATTCGCTTTTTCAATGAGCAAGACTTTTAAATTCGGGTTTTCTTGTTTTGCTTTAATCGCAGCCATTGGCCCAGCAGTTCCACCACCAATCACCACAATATCAAACTCAAGATATTTAGTTTCCATTGAATATTCCTTATTTTTATTTGAGTTATTAACGATGAATACGTAAACGGTACTGGAAGGTATCGCCCGAGAAATAGAGATATTCATAGTCAATCGGTTGACCATTTGCATCATGAGTCAAACGTTCGACCCGTAATACCGGAGTTCCGATTTCGACTTGCAACAAAGCCGCTAATTCTTCATCCGCTACCGTGGCATCAATGCTTAAATCCGCATGTCCCAAAGGGATGTCACACTCTTGTTCTAATGCCTTGAAAATATCGGTTGTACGTAAATCAATCGCTTTTTCTTTAAGCTTCAAACCAATATGTTCTGGCAAATAAGTCAACTCATAAGACACTGGCTGACGGTTGAGTAAACGGACACGTTGAATTTCATACACATTAGCTTTAACAGGTAACTTCAATTTGGGCACAACGTGCATCGGGATCTGCTTAAGCTCGGCCGAGATGACACGGTTTAAAATTTCGTGACCAGCAGATGACATTGCTTCTGCAAAACCTTGCAAACTTGAGATGTTCTGGAACGTTTTTGGCTTGCTTACAAAGGTCCCTTTACCTGGCACCTTAAAAATATAGCCTTCCAACTGTAATTGGTTGAGCGCTTGGCGAACTGTAATTCGACTTACACCAAATTGTTCAGCAAACTCGTTTTCAGATGGAATTTGGCTCAGTACGGCATATTCACCATTTACAATTTTATTAAGGATGAGTTCCCTTAATTGATCGTAAAGAGGCTTGTGATTTTTGGGATCTTGGGGTAGCTGGCTCACGGCTCACAACCTGTTATAACAACTTGAGCAAATAATGTTTAAAATGTTTCAGTTTTGGAAATAATTTAAAGCGATAACTTTAGTTAAAAAAATAATTTCATTTAATATCAATAAATTAATAAATAGTTATCTATAAAAGTTGAATGGTTATCATAAAAAATACATTTGTGTTTGTTATGCTATAAAACATACTCCGTTATGTCATAAACGTAAAAATTAATATTATTTTTTAGGGGATAATATGCAACAAAAACAATTAAATACCCCTGATGATTCAGTGGAACAAGTCACCTTCTGGCAAGCCTTCTTATTTTGGCTCAAGCTTGGTTTTATTAGCTTTGGGGGGCCAGCTGGACAAATCGCTGTGATGCATCAGGAACTGGTTGAACAAAAGCGCTGGATATCAGAAAAAAGATTTTTACATGCACTGAACTACTGCATGTTGTTACCCGGTCCTGAAGCGCAGCAGTTAGCAACCTACATTGGTTGGCTTATGCATAGAACTGTGGGAGGATTGGTTGCAGGTATTCTATTTGTATTGCCCTCTTTATTTATTTTAATTGGACTATCTTGGGTTTATATAAAATTTGGAGATGTGCCTGTTATTGCAGGTATCTTTTACGGGATAAAGCCTGCCGTCACTGCAATTGTCTTTCATGCAACTTACCGCATAGGCAGTCGTTCGCTTAAAAATAAGTTTTTATGGGTCGTCGCAATTGCAGCGTTTTTTGCCATTTTTGTCTTAAAGCTTCCTTTCCCGCTTATCGTTTTATCAGCAGGTATTGCTGGCTATTTAGCAAGTAAAAAGTACCCAGAACTATTTTCCTCCGCGGGTGGGCATAAAGCTAGTCAAAAAGATTATGGTCCGGCATATATTGATGATGATACTCCGACACCAGAGCACGCTAAATTCCATTGGTCACGGTTAGCTAAACTTATTTTTGTGGCAATCGCTTTATGGTTATTGCCAATTTTAGCTTTAGGCGCATATTTTGGATGGCATCATTCCTATACCCAAATGGCTTGGTTTTTCACTAAAGCTGCGCTGCTTACGTTTGGGGGCGCTTACGCGGTTTTACCTTATGTCTATCAAGGGGCTGTCAATCATTTTGGATGGCTTTCACCTACACAAATGATTGATGGATTGGCACTTGGTGAAACTACACCCGGTCCACTAATTATGGTCGTTGAC
>NZ_POYH01000083.1:0-749 GCF_002899995.1 Acinetobacter sp. AKBS16
CTGAACTGCACCCCATAAGTTAGACTTTTTAAACTTATGAGGTGTGCCCTATGCCAATTCCGAAGCATTCAAAAGAGTTAAAATTAAAAGTCATTCAAGCTTATTTAGATGGAAGTAAAGGATATAAAATCCTTTCACAAGAATTTAATGTTGATCTCCAAACCATCCGCTTATGGATTGAAAACTATAAGGCACAAGGTGAAGATGGCCTGAATGTTAAAACTAAAAAAACCTACTACTCTTCCGAATTTAAAATCAAGGCTGTACAAATGCTTCTTGATAAGATACCGGTAAGAGAAGTTAGAAGACGGTTAAATCTGAGCGGGACGTCAATTTTAAGAAGGTGGCTCGCTCAGTATCATAAAGAAGGGATTGCCGGGTTTAATACTACGAGGATTTATACCAATATGGTTAAACAAGATAAAACCAAAATAACTAAGCCTATAAAAGAAGACAAAGATAAATCTCAACAGGAACTCATTGATGAAGTGACCGCTTTACGAGCGGAGGTTGCCTTTTTAAAAAAGCTAAAAGCCTTAAAACTGAAGCAACGTACTTAAATACACTTTGTACTGCAGACACTGTTCAGGTTATTTCAGAATTAAGGCAAATTTATCCATTAAAACTCTTACTCAGTATTGCAAAGATTGCTCGTAGTACTTATTTCTATCACATGAAAGCTGTACGCTCTAATGACAAATATACTGAGTTAAAACAGCAGATTAAGTCCATATATCACAAGCATAAGG
>NZ_POYH01000084.1:0-273 GCF_002899995.1 Acinetobacter sp. AKBS16
CAATCACGATTGACTTTGGTGAAGCAGTCAATGCGGTTGATGGCAGTCCGCTTACGGCAGATGCGCTTGAGGGATTGCTGGACATTGCTAACGGTACATTGACCGGCCTTGTAGACAACGGCGATGGCAGCTTCAGTGGTACGCTGGTACCGGCTGCGGACTTTGAAGGCGATGTGGTTGTGAACGTACCGGCAGGTATTGTTACGGACGTGGCAGGTAATGCCAACCTGACTGCAACAGAGAGCCTTACGGTCGATACATTGGCGCCGGGCT
>NZ_POYH01000085.1:0-344 GCF_002899995.1 Acinetobacter sp. AKBS16
GTGGAAGCATAGTGATATGTGAAGCTGACCAATACTAATTGCTCGTGAGGCTTGACTATACAACACCCAAGCAGTTGTATATGAAGCATCAATCGATTCTTAAATATGCAAGACAACTTGATTTAGTTATACCTCTAGCTAAAATGAACAGATAAAGTAAGATTCAATCAGCCCAGTCTGTTACAGATTTGGAAAACGCTTCGGCATCAAATAAGACCCAGGCAAGTATCCATAAACAGTTGTGCTGGCGACCATAGCAAGAGTGAACCACCTGATCCCTTCCCGAACTCAGAAGTGAAACCTCTTAGCGCTGATGGTAGTGTGGGATTACCCATGTGAGAGTA
>NZ_POYH01000086.1:0-273 GCF_002899995.1 Acinetobacter sp. AKBS16
TTACGTTTAGCGAGGCGGTCAGTGGCTTTGATATTGATGACATCACGCCAGTAGGCGGTACGCTGAGCAATCTGGTCCAAAGTACAACCAACCCGAATGTCTGGACAGCTACGTTTACAGCTGACGGCAGTGGTGCGGCTCCAAGCATCAGTGTTGCAGACGGTGCCTATACAGACCTTGCAGGTAACTTGGGTACAGGCGATGTACTCGATGGTACGGACGGCTTTGTGGTTGATACGCTAGCTCCGGCACCGGTGATTACGATTGATCCTG
>NZ_POYH01000087.1:0-716 GCF_002899995.1 Acinetobacter sp. AKBS16
ATGCTATGGCTATCGTAGAATTACTCTTGCCCTGAAAAGTACAGGAATAATAATCAACCATAAATGTGTATATCGCCTTATGAAAACCATGGGAATTAAATCACGTATCAGAGCATTGAAATATCGCTCATATAAAAGTGGTTGTGTCGGGACGGTGGCTGATAACATTATGCAACGGCAATTTAAAGCGAACCATCCCAACCAGAAATGGGCAACTGATGTGACGGAATTTAATGTTAACGGTGAAAAACTTTATTTATCACCAATTATAGATTTGTTTAATGGGGAAATTATTACCTTCCGAATCCAACGTAAACTCAATTATGAGTTAGTGAAAGATATGCTCATTCATGCTTTAGCTAAACTTAAGCGACATGAGAAACCAATTCTCCATTCAGATCAAGGATGGCAATATCAAATGGCTCATTACCAACAGCAATTAAAGCAACATGGTTTAATTCAAAGTATGTCTCGTAAAGGAAATTGCTTAGATAATGCTGTAATAGAAAGCTTCTTTGGAATATTAAAATCGGAATGCTTTCATGGAGAAAAATTTCAATCAATTGATGAATTAGAGAAAACGATACGAGAATACATTCATTATTATAATCATGAGAGAATCAAGGTGAAGCTACAAGGTTTATCCCCTGTACAATATAGAAACCAGTTTATAAAAACTGCTTAACTAACTGTCCAACTTTATGGGGGCAGATCAT
>NZ_POYH01000088.1:0-8132 GCF_002899995.1 Acinetobacter sp. AKBS16
GGCCACCTACAAAAGAAATAATAACCGCAATACAAAAAGACGCATATAAACCGATTTGGGGATCTACACCTGCAATAATTGAAAAGGCAATCGCCTCTGGAATTAAAGCCAGACCAACAACAAGCCCAGAAAGAATATCTGCACGGACATTAGAGAACCATTGTTCTCGAAGATTCGTTAACATGGAAATAGCCTAGAATTTTAAATTTTAGAAAGGCTAGTGATGTGATATACCAACACACAAGCGACTACACCACATCACTAGACAGTGATGAGTTATTTACAAAGGAGAAGGGTAAATAAACTTAAGGTGGCGTTAGTGTCATGGATAATGAAAATTTGAAGTTTTAAAGAGGTGCGAAGGATAACATAAGTTTTTAGGGGGAGCCATTTAAGCTTGCTACTTTCACTTATTAGGCATCTAACTTTTTTTTGATTTGTTCATTTCTGCTTTAGGCAGAGACGTAAATTCATTTAATGGCATATCTAAGAAAAAGTTAGGAGCGTCAGTGTGTTTGCAGTTTAACCAATCGTTTCTAAGATGGTCAGGTATTACAATAATTGAACGTTTTTCATCGTCAGGTTTATGAAACTGTTTCATAAAAGAATGTCGATCTGCATTGATTGTTAATAGCGACATTGTTCTAACTTTCTGCTCATCAATTATGGTTTCTTCATAAATTGCTGCAAGCGTAAATGGCTTCCCATCTTGACGAAAGATGCCATACCAATGTGCTTTACCATTGATATATTTCGGTTCATAAATAGCTTCAACAGGAACTAGGCCAAATTGATCATTTGACCAGGCATGTTTAAATGAACGTTTGTGATCAACCGTTTCAGTTCTTGCATCATAAGTTGCATATTTAAATGAAACTTCTTTCGCATATGGTGGCAACATTCCAAATTTAACTTTTCGCCATTCCCATTCATTTTGATGAGATAAGATTATTGGGCAATCATCACTTGGATAGACATCTGATTTGTAATCAAAGGTGGGTTCAAGTAAGTCTAATTGATAAGAATGCTCTCTCTTAAGGGGTTTAAAATTTGCACACATAACGAAATTCGATTTGTAAGGATCCTTAATCTTTAGCTTGGATCTTTTAACTATGTGGTATGTATATTTTTATAGATTGAATTGTCTATTTGAGTATTAAATTTTACTTTTCAATTACTTTGTTAAAGCTTTCTTTCAAATTATTTATCTTAAAAATGAGATCAATGATTTATAAGGCAACTTATAAAATATTCATTTGTTTTGAATAGCTACTTTTATGCAACAGAGCCTTGCAGAAATTTGGATTTTAATAAATGAGCTAATCATCATAATACAAAAGATATAGAGAACGTATACAAACCAATGTTTTCAGCGGTTTAAGTAACTCTTTAGAAAACTTTATAAGGTGGAACTATGAATAAACATTTATTAGCAAAAATCACTCTTTTAGGTGCTGCACAACTATTTACGTTTCATACGGCATTTGCAGATATACCTCTGACACCTGCTCAGTTCGCAAAAGCGAAAACAGAAAATTTTGATAAAAAAGTGATTCTGTCCAATTTAAATAAACCACATGCTTTGTTATGGGGGCCAGATAATCAAATTTGGTTAACCGAACGTGCAACTGGCAAAATTTTAAGAGTAAATCCTGAATCTGGTAGCGCGAAAACAGTATTTCAGGTGCCTGAAATTGTGAGTGATGCTGATGGGCAAAATGGTTTGTTAGGCTTTGCTTTTCATCCTGACTTTAAACATAACCCTTATATCTATATTTCAGGCACTTTTAAAAATCCAAAATCTACAGATAAAGAGTTACCTAATCAGACGATTATTCGTAGATATACCTATAATAAAACTACAGATACATTTGAAAAGCCTATTGATTTGATTGCAGGTTTACCGTCATCAAAAGATCATCAGTCTGGTCGTCTCGTCATTGGTCCAGACCAAAAAATCTACTATACGATTGGTGACCAAGGTCGTAATCAGTTAGCTTATCTGTTCTTACCGAATCAGGCACAGCATACTCCGACTCAGCAAGAGCTCAATAGTAAAGACTACCATACATATATGGGTAAAGTATTACGCTTAAATCTGGACGGAAGTATTCCTAAAGACAACCCAAGCTTTAACGGAGTAGTGAGTCATATCTACACTTTAGGGCACCGTAATCCACAAGGTTTAGCATTTGCTCCAAATGGAAAGCTTTTACAATCTGAGCAAGGGCCAAATTCTGATGATGAAATTAACCTTGTATTAAAAGGTGGTAACTATGGCTGGCCAAATGTAGCTGGTTATAAAGATGACAGTGGTTATGCCTATGCAAACTATTCGGCAGCAACCAATAAATCACAAATTAAAGATTTAGCTCAAAACGGGATAAAAGTAGCAACAGGTGTTCCTGTGACTAAAGAGTCTGAATGGACTGGTAAAAACTTTGTGCCGCCTTTGAAAACTTTATATACGGTACAAGATACCTATAACTATAATGACCCTACTTGTGGTGAGATGGCATATATTTGCTGGCCAACGGTTGCGCCGTCATCGGCATATGTATATACGGGAGGCAAAAAAGCGATTCCAGGGTGGGAAAATACATTATTGGTCCCATCTTTAAAACGTGGGGTGATTTTCCGTATTAAATTGGACCCGACATATAGCACGACTTTGGATGATGCTATCCCAATGTTTAAAAGCAATAACCGTTATCGTGATGTCATCGCTAGTCCAGAAGGTAATACCTTATATGTGCTGACTGATACAGCGGGGAATGTACAAAAAGATGATGGTTCAGTCACTCATACTTTAGAGAATCCCGGTTCTCTCATTAAATTTACATATAACGGTAAGTAACTTATTTCAAAAAACCCAGCTATATAGCTGGGTTTTTTATATAAAGGTTTAGATTTATTCAGTTACGACCAATACTGGCACATGAATTTCTCCTAAAAGTGCTTGAGTTACACTTCCTAAGAAGAACTTTTTAAAACCTTTTCGCCCATGAGAACCAATCACTAATAAATCAGCTTTTAGCTCAGTTGCTGCTTTGATGATTTCTGTATGAATTGTTTGACCTTCAACAATTTTGGTTTCAACAGAAATTCCATGTTGGCTAAATTGTTCTTTAGCTTGATCTAAAATGCTCTGAATCGAAGCTCTCGCTTTATTAAAATAATCTTGCGCAATTTCTGTACTATCAATAATTTCAACTGAAATAAATGGATCAATAGTGAGCGCATATACCAAAGTAACTTTACTACTAAAGGCTTTAGCAAGACTTGCAGCATGATTAACAGCAATAAGTGAGGTAGGAGAACCATCGACCGGAACTAAAATATGGTGATAACTCATATATTGCTCCTTATTGTCTTGTGACAATATTTATTGTTGAAGAACCTAAACTTGTTATCGTTATGATTATATTATCGCCAATTTTATAATTTTTATTGTTTGTTTTTAGTGTGTAAGGTAAATGACTAATTCATAGAATAGTGACTTTCTAGATAAGCCTGACCCTGTTTAAGAATAGAGATCACCTGATTAGCGTCAATAGCTGATTCAAATAAAAAACCTTGCCCTATGTTGTATCCAAATTGAAGAAGCAACTCTTCTTGTTCTGGTGTTTCAATACCTTCTGCAATTAATCCGAGTGAGAGATTTGGAGCAAGTAAGCCAATTGCCTGAACAATTGCATAAATGGATGGATCATGTTGCATCTTTTGTATAAAGCTACAATCAACTTTTAAGCAATCAATAGGATAGTCTCTTATATGTGTTAAAGAAGAGAAACCTGTTCCGAAGTCATCTAAAGCAATGCGTACTCCATGCTGTTTTAGTTTATTAAGTGCGCGAATCACATATTCAGAACCACGGTCACCCAGCATATGTTCAGTAACTTCTATTTCAATTAAATGGGTAGGAATTTCAAGTTGATTAATCTTTTTTAATAAACGTTCAGCATAATTATCTCTTAAGAACTCAACTGGTGCGGCATTTAGAGAAACAGGAAGCGGCACAAAACCTAATTTTATCCATTTAGCAATATCATGCAAAACTTGTTGTTGCATGATTTCACCAATTTTACTGGCTAAATCGTAGTCTTTAAAAGCTTCAGCAATCTGAGAAGGCAAACCTCTTTGGGCCGAAGTCGTATGCCAGCGGAGTAATGCTTCAAAGCCCACTACAGCATGAGTTTTTAGATCGACTTTGGGTTGATAGTAGGGCTGAATGGTATGATGACGAATAAGCTGGCGAGCAATGTTGAGTTGAGAGGCGATTGCCTCGGTTAACTGCATCATACTTGGGTTATACATACGTATGCCGCCACGACCACGGGCTTTTAAGTCATGTAATGCCATATCGGCACAACTTAATAAGCTCGATTGATCAACTGCATCTTGAGGATAAATGGCGCAGCCGATGCTCATGCCGCCGTTGAGCACATTCCCAGCATATGTAATGGGTTGATTGAGTTGTTGAAGCAATACTTCTGCAAGTTCACGAACATCACTCTCATTTTTTAAATGGCTAACAATAACTGCAAACTCATCACCACCTAATCTGGCAACTGAACATCTTTCAGGGTCTACGCACTGATTAAAACGTTTAGAAAGTATTTTTAATAAGTGGTCACCAGCACTATGACCTATAGTGTCATTAATATGCTTGAAATGATCTAGATCAATTAAAAGTAGCCCTACACTGGTTTGGGTTTCTCTTGAGTAAGCTAGGGTGCGTTTTAGTTGTAGCTTAAATGAGCGTCGGTTAAATAATCCTGTGAGTTCATCTCTCTCGCTAATATCTCTTAGACGGTTTTCGGTAAGATACTGTTGAGTGACATTTCGCGAAACACACAATATTTGAATAATTTCGCCGTTTGTATGTTGAATTGGGGTAAGCATGTTATCCCAATATTCTGGATCTTGATTTGGTAAGCAACTCATGCCAGCGAATCGGGCCACTTTACCCTGTAAGGCTTTTTTTAAGGCAACTCTTCCGCGTTTACGAATATGGGGTGGTAAAAGATCTAACCATCGCATACCGAATTTTTTTTCATCTACAGGTATACCTAATGCAAGGCATCCTGATTTATTCATATGAGATACAGTGCCATCTGTATTTAAAACCTTAATACAATCGACACTGATATCGAGCATTTGATTTTGTATATCGATATCTTTTCGTAAGCTTTGCTGCTCTTGTATATCTTGGTCAATATCAAGAAAACTAATAAACCATTCATTTTCTTGAGAAGATTCATGGTATTTCGACAATTGAATAGAAATTTTACACCATCGATAATAATGGGTTTTATGCAAAAGACGGCATTTAAATTCAATTCTTGATCGGAGTCGTATCGCATCTAACCAGTTGTTTTTAACTTCTTCTAAATCGGCAGGGTACACGAAATCTAGCCATTGTTGAAACAATGGAGGAGAAGTATCGCGCCAGTACTTTGTACACTCCGTATTGCAGTATAAAATTAAGCCTTTTTCATCACTGACCCAAGTCGGTAAGGGAAACTGCTCAACAATAAAATGCTTTTGGGTAGTGTTCGACATTGAAGTCATAACATGCCTAAAACTGCTGAAGAGTTAAACTATTTATAAACTGTATTGTAATAGTTGTGTCGTCACCACAAAAGCTATAAAAAATTAATATTTGATGTTTTTTTCATCTCGAATAAAGGTTTTTTTTAAATAAAAATTTTATTAATCCTCTATGCATATGTTATTTATTAACTTTTAATCTCCTAAAGATTATGAAATATAGAATTTTAACTTGAAAAAATTATGCGTATTTTTGTAAAAAACTTGTTAAAACAGTTGTTTATAAAATTCAAATAGCGTTTTTTATAAAAAACTCATACATCAAAAACATTTTAACTCGTGAAGAGTTAATTAATTTAAATATTTATGAGAAAAAATTTATAAAGAAAAAGCATTTAAGTTATTAGAGGTTAATACAATAAATACTATTAACTTTACAAAAGTAATATAAAATAAGGTCTTATATTATCGTAGAATTCTTTTCATCAAAAAGGATATATAATTCCTTTTTGTGCATTTTATAGCCTACATTTTCCCCAAGATGTAGGTTTTTTTTATGTCAAAATTTTATTATTTTAATTTTATTTAACTTATTAAATTATAAATAAAAAAAGCCATGGAGGCTTTTTATACGGTTTCCGGTTTTTTCAACTGTTGTTGAATGTAGAGGTTCATATAATACTGCTCTATATAATCGTCAGCATAATTGTTAGCTAATGTCTTAGTAGCTACCTGTTCATGCTTGCTGTAACAGTTAGTTTCTAAATCTTTTTCAAGTACCCACCATTGACGGTTAATACGACGTACTTGAAACTTATCACTCTTATATTTTCTTTTAGCCATTTTTTCCTAAAATTACGTTAGAGATATTAAGAGAGAGTTTCTACTGGAGTTGAAGGAACAAGTCAACAAGCATAGTGTTTAATTGATTACTTTATGAAGTCTATATTCCTGTAAACATTAGAGAAAATAATAAAAAAGCTCTCATGAGAGAGCTTGAGAATTAATCGTTTTAAAATGTTGAAAACAACAATTATCGAGAAAGATTTTTTAAAAGCAATTTTAAGCTTTCCATCATTTTTTCTAGTTGAAGAGGGGTGATACCTTCGAATGATTGTTCAAGTACTACACTCGTTAGGTCATTAATTTTATTAATCATTTCTGTACCACGTTCGGTAAGATATACACGTGTAATACGACCATCTGATTGACAAGAATAGGTTTCAACTAAACCTTCATCTTTTAAGCGATAAACAATTTTAGTGGTAGTCGACATTTTTGAAATAATCATATCAGATAGCTCTGATACGCTAGCGTGAGGTTTACTACTTAGTGCAAGCATAATACGTCGACGTGAATTATCTAGGCCATATTTTTTGAGGGCATTATCAATATTTTGAACATATTGAGCATGGACCTGAGTAATCCAATAATATGGAAAATCTTCAAGAGTGAAAGATTCTGTTGTAGGTAAAAAACGCGCATACTTCTTTGTCATTGACTTTTCCCCATACCTTGGTGGATCGCATTTTATGAAACTTATTTTAATAGTGGAAAAATATAGTTTCACTAAGCAAGTTATATCAGGACTTTAAGTCATGAGCAAAATTTATATTGTTTGATTAACAAGGACAAACTATAAATTTTCCTCTTCTGATAAAACTTATTCCTTACCGTTTATTTGAACTTGGCTACTCGCTTGGTCGTAAAATGAACGATATTTGTTTGCATGAGAATCGTAGAAAAAAAAACTCGTTTTGAACGTGACATTTCTATCAAAATTTTTTGTCTATAAAGTCATAACTTAAAAAAATAAATCCATTCAATAGGTAAATATTTAAATTAATCATATGTTTAAAAGATTTTTTGAAGATGAAAATTTACCATACATTTAACACAATTGATGAATTATCTATAAAATTAATGAATATTTGTTTGTAAGTTATTGATTTTAAATGTTAAAATTATTTGTGTGAATAAGGGGTAATTATTTCTCAAAGATTCAAATGTAATTCTACAAATTTTGAAATTAAAAGATGAGTGTGGCCTCAAATTAAATTTTTAGTGTTTTACCTTAGAACAACTGATAACACATGCCGTTCAAATTAATCTATAAAACTGAGTACTAATAAAAAGGGAGAATTTATATTCTCCCTTTTTAAATTATGAGTTTGTTAATAATTTTTCTTCTTGATTCTTTTTAATGATGGCATAACTTACTCCCGTTACGATACTTCCAGCCGCAATTGCTGCAAGATACAACCACGCATGATTGATTGCATTCGGAATCAGTAGTACAAATACACCGCCATGCGGAGTCACAAGCTCACAGTGAAATAAAGCAACTAATGCACCAGTTACTGCGCCACCTAGAATACAGGTTGGAATAACGCGCATTGGATCTTTTGCTGCAAATGGAATTGCACCTTCTGAAATAAAGCATAAACCAAGCACAAACGCAGCTTTACCTGCATCTTTTTCGCCAGTACTAAATTTATTTCTAGCGAGGAAGGTTGCAATTGCCATCCCAATTGCAGGAACCATACCGCCTGCCATCGTGGCTGCCATTGGCATATAGG
>NZ_POYH01000088.1:8208-17331 GCF_002899995.1 Acinetobacter sp. AKBS16
TATTGGTGGTAAGTAGTCCAACTGTAAAAGCATAAGCAGCTTTATTGATTGGTCCGCCCAAATCAATACACATCATACTTGCCAAAATAATTCCCATTAATACAGCATTTGTTGTGCCCATGTTGTTGAGGAAATCTTTCATTAACTCAAAAATATGCGCTACAGGTTGACCTACCACATAGAACATAATCAACCCAACAGATAATGTTCCTAATAATGGAATAATCAAAATGGGCTTAAGGGACTCTAAGCTAGTTGGAAGCTTGACTTTTTTAGCAATAAATAATGCGATATAACCTGCCAGGAAGCCAGAAACAATACCACCTAAAAATCCTGCTTGTAACTGTGCTGCCAATAAACCCCCGATTAAACCGGGTGCAAGACCAGGGCGATCTGCAATCGAATATGCAATATAACCCGACAGCATGGGTACCATGAGGGTAAATGCTGCTGCGCCAATCTGTTTTAATATGGCTGGCAGACTACCAGCTTGTTCTGCTGCATTTAGGCCAAAACATAAAGAAAGTGCAATTAGCAAGCCACCCGCAACAACCATAGGCAGCATATAAGAAACACCAGTTAATAAGTGTTTATATACACCAACTTTTTCAGTTTTATCCTTATTTTCCGTTGTTGCTTGCTGTTTACCTTGTTCTAAAACCTGAGCATTAGCAATTGCCTCAGCAAAAGCCTTGTCGGTTTGTTTTAAAGCAAAACCAGTGCTACATCTATAGACACGTTTACCTACAAAACGGTCAGTGTTGACTTCAATGTCAGTAGCAAGAATAACAATATCGGCATCAGCAATCGCTTGAGGTGATAAAATATTCTTCGCACCTACAGAACCTTGAGTTTCTACATCGATTTGATACCCAAGTCTTTCTGCACCTTGTTGTAACGCTTCAGCTGCCATAAATGTATGGGCAACTCCAGTTGGGCAAGCAGTAATGGCAACAAAATGAGTTGCGGTATTTGAAGCTTGCTTAGGTTTTTGTTCCCACTCATTTGCTGGTTTTGAGTGTTCAAGTGCCGTTAAAAGTGCTTTGTCTGCATCATCTTTAATATCTTCAATAGAAACTAAAGATAAAGCGTTTTGACCAAAAATATTTAGATTTTTAGGTTGCTGTCCAATAATAATGACATGATCAAAATGATCGCTTGATTCAAACTCATCGAGTGAAATGACACTATGTTTATAGCCGTGTTGGGTTGCGACTAAAGCAAGTTTACGAGCCAAGATTAAAGCATTGACTTGCTGTTGCGGACTATTAGTGACAAATAATAAATGTTTAGCAGTTTGCATCAGATTCACTCAATGAATTGATAATAGTTTGTGCTTTTAATTGGTTTAGAACCTCAGAAGTAGGGATTCGAAAACCAATTTGTGTTACAGCATGGCTTGCAATGGCTGTCGCAGTTTTTAAGGTCTCTTCAGGAGGCATTTGGTTAACAAGTCCATGGATCATGCCGGCTAAGAGTGAATCACCAGCGCCTACTGTACTTTTTACGATAACTTTTGGTGCTTGAGCATGTAAGGGATGAATGGCGTGTAACCAATTTACGCCATCTTCACCCATTGAGATAACCACATGCTCAATATTGGTTAAGCTATCAAAAAGTTTTCTTTGTTCAGCATAGCTTGTTGCAGGACGTTGATAACTTTCAACCAACTCATCGGTATTCGGTTTGATCATCCAAGGTTGACACTCAATTGCAGCAACCAATGCTTTACCACTGGTATCTAGGGCAACTTTCTTATTATTTTTTTTGATCAGTTGAATAAGTTGTTGTAACTCATCAATACTAAAACCTTGTGGGAGGCTACCAGCTATTGCAACAACCTCGACTTGTGGTAACAGAGCTTCAATCTTATTAAATAGCCTTTGTTTGTCTGTTTCAGAAACAAAGAAACCTTTGCCGTTTAAATCGGTCATCCGCCCAGAATGCTCAGCAATTTTTATATTTTGACGGGTTTCACCATCAATATAAATAAACTCAGGTTGAAATTGAGCTTGTGCAAAATGTGTATCGAAAATTTGTCGATTATGCTCACCTAAAAAGCCGGTTACGATTACATCGTGACCTAAGTCTTTTAATACTTGAGCAACATTAAGGCCTTTGCCAGCCGCATGAATTTCTACCGACTCTTGTCGGTTCACTTCTCCTACTAATAACTCATTCAGTTGAATGGTTACATCAATTGCAGGGTTTAAAGTAATTGTTAAAATTTTAGCCATTACTATTCCCAATCTTATAAGTCTTGTTCAGATAGCTGGCGCACAGCAGGGGCGCTATCGCATAGTAAAGCTTGTTGCGCAAGCTTTTGAGCATGGCTATAGCTTAGTGTACGGATTTGAGCTTTTACCAAAGGAATGCTATTTGGGGACATACTCAGTTCATCTACACCTAATCCCATGAGAATAGGTACAGCTTTAGGGTCTGCTGCAAGCTCACCACAGATTCCTACCCATTTGCCATGTTTGTGGGCAGCTTTTACTGTTTGATCAATCAAATTAAGAATACTTGGATGTAATCCGTCTGCTTCCGCTGAGAGTATTGGGTGGCCTCGGTCAATCGCTAAAGTATATTGGGTCAGGTCATTTGTGCCGATACTGAAAAAGTCGACTTCTTGTGCAAGAACCGGTGCAAGTAAAGCAGCAGACGGAACCTCAATCATAATACCAACTTGTAAATTGTCACATGGATGTTGGGCTCTTACTTCGTCAAGAATTGCTTTGGCTGCACGCCATTCTTCAACGCGTCCAATCATAGGGAACATAATGCGTAACGGACGATTATCAGATGCTTTTAGTAGAGCGGTTAATTGCTGTTTTAAAAGCTCAGGGCGTCTTAAAGTTAAACGAATTCCTCTTAACCCTAAGAATGGGTTTTCTTCTTCAGCAATTGGTAAGTAAGGTAAAGGCTTATCACCGCCTACATCTAATGTACGTACTACAAGCGGGCGACCTGCAAGTGCATCTAATACAACTCGGTAATCAGCCTCTTGAACAGCCTCATTAGGTGCACTGCTATGAGACATAAAAACAAGTTCGGTTCTAAGTAGGCCAATTGCTTCAGCACCACATTCTACTGCTTGTGCTGTCGCTTGAACTTTACCCAAATTGGCTGCAATTTCGATTTGGTGTTGATCTAAGGTAATTGCTGGCTCGTGGCTATGGCGTTCAGCTTCTTCACGAATTTGACGCTGTTGCTCACGCTCTTGCTTGGCTTGTTCGATTTGCGCTGCATCTGGATTTAAAACAAAAGTTCCAGTATCACCATTAATAAGTAAAGTGCTTTTCGGATCAATTTCTAGGACTTGTTCACCAGCACCAACAATAGCTGGAATGCCTAAAGCACGTGCGACAATTGCACTATGCGCACTTGCACCGCCTATAGCAGTTAAAATACCTGCGACACGGTCTTTGTTGAGACGAGCGACATCACTTGGCCCCACGTCATGCATGATTAGAATATAAGGCTCTTTAGGCTCTTCAATAACCACTTCACCACATAATTGGGTTAAAACTCTGTCACCAATGTCACGTAGATCTGTTGCGCGTTCAGCGAGTAAACGATCTGGTAGTGCTTCCTGTGCTTTAGCTGCAGCTTCAATATGTTCATGCCACGCAGCTGGTGCTGATAAATTTTGATAAATTTTTTGATATACACCATTAATTAAATCAGGATCATCAAGCATTTCTAGGTGAGCTCGAAAGATTTGTTTAATTTCAGAGGCATCAGCTTTGGCTATGACTTGGTGAATATTGTTTTTTACTGCATGTAGGGCAATATCTAAATTTTCTTTCTCGACTTTTACGCCTGAACCCATACGTTCATATTGATAAACCTTTGGTTTAATCACATGGACGGGTCCAAAAGCTAAGCCACTTGATGCTGCAATGCCCGTATTGTTACCTAATGTCGTAGCATTTGATATTGCAGTTTGAGCAGGGAGCTGGTCAGGAGTTTCACTGGTTACAGGTAGCGCTTCAACTTCTTCACCTAAGCCTTGCTGCACTGCCAAAATAACTTGATCTAAAGCCTCTACGGCATCGGTTTCTGGCTCAGCGATAAAACGTAGAGTTTGGCCACGCTTACAACCTAATGCTAAAAGACGAGTTAAACTTTTGGCAGAAACAAAGCTACCATCGTCTACTGCAACTTGGATGTCGCCTTGAAAGGTTTTTGTAAGATTGACAAGGTGTGTAGCTGGTCGGGCATGTAAGCCGTGTGCATTTGCCAGCACTACTGAACGTTGAGGCCAGTCAGGAACAACGTCAGCTCCAATAATTTTTGCAATTTCGTTTGGAGTTTGAGTTTTATCTAGCTCGGCAACTTGCTCAGGGTTAAATAAAATATCAATTAAACGATTAAATCTTTCATTATCGAGTTGGTCATTGGCTGCTATACAAACGAGGGTGTTCAGCTTTTTACCATTTAGCTCTAAAGCCTGTGATGGTTTAGTAATGCTAATAGCTGGTTGCTGAACAAAGTGATTGCTAGAAATGGACCAGATTTGATCTTGCAGTTGAATGGCCTGTTCTGGATCAAGTGAGCTTAGAAAACCACATTTTACAAAATTATGTTTTTTGAGTGTTTGAGAAGCTGCCCAAAATAAATCTTCGATATCTTGTGCGTCGATTTCGGTTTGAATAAGATTTTCATGAAGCGCTAAAGATAATGGCTGAGCTTGTAGTAATTCGATAATCTGCTCAGGTTTAGAAGCATTCTTTACTTGTTCGCTGACGTCATGCATTAATGCACGAGTAAGAATTTGCAAAACTTGCAAATGTTCATCAGATTTTGCTGCAATCACTACAGCTAAATAAATTTTATTTTCTCCATCCCAGATCACACCTTCGGGAAAATGGGCTAAGCGGATACCTGTTTTTAAAATATATTCACGTGATTGAGGAGTACCGTGGGGAATGGCAATGCCTTGGCCTAAATAAGTCGCGCTTTGTTGTTCACGATTGATGAGTCCCGTTATATATTCAGGCGTAACTAACCCATCTTTTTCTAATATATCTACTAGACACTTTAATGCATGTGTTTTATCAACAGCATGTTGATTCATATGAATATGTTGAGGCTCTAGTGCTAGCATAATTATCCTTGAACAATTTCTTTGGCTTTAGCTAAAACAGAAAAAAAGAAGCTGTTTGCATTAAACAAGTAAATATACCTGTTTTTTGACAACAGCTTCAGATGAATTACCTTAGCAGAACTTTAATGGTATATCGACGCATTTAAGTAAAAAGCTGCTCGTTTTTAATACAAAAAAACCTCTAAGCCGGATTACTGACTTAGAGGCGAAAATAAAAGCAGTGATTAATGTTTAATTTCTTGTTCTAAAATAGACCAAAGTTTTTGATGTGATTTTTTAAATAACAGCATATGGCCAATTGATTTATAGCCTAAATCTTTTGGGCTAAGCTCAATCATTTTTTTATTTGCATTTGGATATAAACTTAATAATTCTTGTACGTTACGTTTGGTTGCAATCTCATCATCATCAGCCCAAATAGCAGTAATTGGACATTGAATATCTGAATGAAAATCATGAAAAATTGTCTTGCCTATGGCGTTTTTTACATATCCGGGACGGCTACAAAACTCTCGCCATTGTTGAGCAACTTTTTTAGGTAGGTTTTCTCCCATACCAATGAATTGAGTTGCTCCATAACCTTTAACAAGACTAGAAATAGGGAAGATAAGATTAAACATAACTGGCGCTAAAACCTTGGTTTTTCCTTTAAGACCTTTAATATGTCCAGTTGAACCTGCAACCGTTATCACTTTTGCGACTTTATTATAGTTAGGTACGACCCCTAGTAGTTGTCCGCCAGCACTATGTCCAATAAGAATAACTTGATTTGCTTTCGTTTTTATTAATAAAGCATCAATTGCAGCAGGAATATCAAGTGTTCCCCAGTCGGTAATACTTGCGGTACTTTGTTTTAAAGCTCCATGTAGGGATTCGCCAATACCACGGAAGTCAAAACTCAATACATCATAGCCTTGTTGGCTTAACCACGTTGCGAAAGAGTGATAAAAGTTTTTAGTTATACCTGTTGCTGGACAAATCAGGATAGGGTATTCAGCTTTCTTTTCTTGAGCAGGATAAAATTGAGCTGCAAGCTGATAACCATCTTTACAGGTAATCCAAAAAGATTCAAAAGTCTTATCCATAGATTTAAAGTTAATTGGCTAATCATTTATCTTAATGTACATGAGTTCTGAAAAGGTACTTGATTAAAATGTGACTATAAAGTCAAGATTTATGTTATATAGCTCATCAAATTTTAATAAAACGAATAATGGAAATTATGGATTTATCAAAAGCTGTACAGCTGGCTATTGTCTTTAGTGGCGTCTTTTTATGGATAGGAATGTTAACTGGAGTATGGAAATATTGGCAAATTCGCCGTTCCGAATTAAGCCGCGCACATTATTATGTAGATATTGCACATAGAAGCAGTTTGCTTTATGCAGCAGCCACACTTATTCTGGCTGTATTGAGCTATTTCACGATTTTAAATGAAGATATTGCTTTATGGTGTGTATTGGCAAATATACTGTTTTTTAGTTTCTCAATTTTAGTTTATATCATCCACGGATTTTTGCAGGATACGACCAATCAGTTTAAACAACCTCATAGGTTAGGACATTTTAGTTTACCTACATGGTTGATGACGTTTATGATGTTCGCCTTAATTATTACTGAGCTATTAGCAACTGCTATTTTAGTGATGGGGACAATTTTATTGTTTTTAAGCAAATAAAAATGGATGATCGCTCATCCATTTTTAGAATTCTTATTTCTGTTGACTAAGTCGTCTTTTAGCTAATTTTCGCATTTTGTGGTCGACAAAGGCCCATACACAAAATACAAAAGAAACAACCATGGCATACATAAAGTATTCGGGTTTCAGATTCCCTTTAATCATACCTTGAAACAGTAAAGTCAGCATAAGAGCAAGCGTCGTTACTCCATAAACAACTGAATCTTTGCTGTTCAGAGTGTTAATGAAGACTTGTTTGTTGAAATGTAATGATAACATCTCCATCCCTCCTTGTGGTTGCGCTAAAACCGAATGTTTTAGTCAAGAATAAGTTTAATGTTGTACTTGTATTTTTAGCTTAATTCAATAGTCAATAGAAAATTTTTTGAACAGTTTTATAAAAACTTCTATGTTTATAAATGGTTAAGGTATTAAAAAAGTAAATATTAAACATTTTTGTATAAAATAATTACTTTTTTAGAAAAGAGAAATTATTTAAATGAAAAGTGTAATAATTTCTCTGTTCTTTAAATTTGCTTTAGCTACTTTGTTTTTTTAAAAAAACATCAATAGCGTGTTGAGCAATTTCAGCATCTTCAAAAGATTGAACACCTGAAACACCAATCGCGCCTAAAATCTGGCCTTCATAAATAATCGCTTTTCCGCCTTCTAGCATACCTTTAGCACTTGGCATACTCAAGAAACCAAGACGACCATTTTGAAGAAGCTCTTCGTAAAATTTAGAAGGACGACCGCTCATTGATGAGCATTTAGCTTTTTCTAAGCAAAGATGTGTGGTGAGAGGAGAAGCGCCATCTAGACGTTTCATAAGTAATAAAGAGCTTGTTTCATCAACAATGGCTATACTGACTTTAAAGTTGTGTTCAATTGCATATTTCTGAGCTTCTTCCATTAAAAACTCAGCATCTGCTAATGTTAAATAATATTTACTTTTCATTTATGCTCTTCTTTCCTGAGTAAGCTAAAAATTATTTTAGTGTAATATTACAGTAAAAATTAATTATATCTATAGTTGAATTGTCACTAAATGCTGATGTTAGAAATAAAATGCTGGTTGGGTAAACGCAGCATTTTATTCAATATATAAAATCATGTTTGGGTAAAACTCGATTTCAAAAAAACATCAGATTAAATGCTTTTATGTTTAACTTTGTCGATAAGAGTAGTCACTACAAGAACAACTAAAGATGGGATCAACCATGCCAAGTTTTGTTCATTTAACGGTAAGTGTTGAAGGAAATTAGGAAGGTAATCACCAAAGCCCGCAACCTTAAGCCCGTCAATAATTCCGAAAATTAAAGCAATGCTTGTTACTGAACCGACAATAAAAGATGGTTTATGCCAAAATTTCCAGAAGAAACTGAGCATAATAACTACAATTGCAGGTGGATAAATTGCACTTAAAACTGGTACTGATACGGCAATTAGCTTAGTCAATCCAAGGTTGGAAATAATGAAAGAAAAACCAACTAAGATGAAAACTAAAAGCTTATATGGCAACTTAGTAAGTTGAGCGAAATATTCAGCACATGCACAAGTTAAACCAATTGCAGTAACCATACATGCTAAGAAAATGAGACCTGTTAAGAAGAGTGAACCCATATTCCCAAAAGCATGTTGAACATATGCATGTAGGATTACAGCACCATTTGCTGCATTAGGAGCGACTTCATGGCTACCCAAACCTAATTTAAACAAGCTTAAGTAAACTAAAGTGAGTCCTACACCAGAAATAAGGCTGGCAATAATTGCATACTTGGTCACTAGTTTGTTATCAGTAACACCACGCGAATAGATCGCTTGAATAATGACGATACCAAATACTAGGGCACCTAAAGTATCCATGGTGAGATAACCATTTACGAAACCTTCTGAAACAGGAGAGTTAACGTAATGATTAATTGGAGCAGGAACATAACCCGCAGGAATCATAACCGCTGCAATACCTAAAATTGCTAAAGCGATAATTTTCAGAGGAGCTAGAACATGTCCAACTGTGTCTAAAAGCTTGTTCGGATATAAAGAAACGACAGTTACAAATGCGAAGTAAATTGCACTGTAAATTAAAAGGCTACTGCTAGACGTTCCAAAATAAGATGAGAAACCAATTTCATAAGAAACTGTTGCGGTGCGTGGTGTAGCAAATAAAGGGCCAACTGATAGATAACAAACTACAGTTAAGATCAGACTTGCGATACGACCTAGCGGTGAACTAATAATTTCGATGGAACCCTGCATACGAGAGAGGGCCATAATGGTAATTACAGGTAAGCCAACGGCAGTAATCAAAAAACCTATGGCAGCTAGCCATACA
>NZ_POYH01000088.1:17420-21005 GCF_002899995.1 Acinetobacter sp. AKBS16
GATCACCAGATTGTTGAGCGACAATGGGAGGAAAGATAATATTACCAGCCCCAATAAAGAGGGCAAAGGTCATAAAACCTAAGGCAATAATATCTCCGGTACGAAGCTGTTGCATAAATTAAATTTAACAAAAAAGAAAGAATTTTAGAGCAAAAGAGATCATGATCAAGCGCTATTTTATGTGAAAAAGCTTTTTTTTAGGCCGTATCAATCATCCAGAGATATTAAAAATATCAACTGGTTAAGTTATCTACTTGAAAACTCATTGAAAGAAATAAAGAAAACATTTTTTAGGTCTGACTTTTTAAAGAAATTGTGTAAAAATGAAAATATAAATTTCTATTATGAATGTTGAATATTTGGACATTAAAAGCTTTCCGCCTATCCTATATCCATTCTAAAATATTCTAAATTAACTAACATTTTTGTAGGCGTGGTAAAAGCAGTGCCTAC
Organism: Acinetobacter sp. AKBS16; assembly: GCF_002899995.1. Taxonomy (NCBI): domain Bacteria; kingdom Pseudomonadati; phylum Pseudomonadota; class Gammaproteobacteria; order Moraxellales; family Moraxellaceae; genus Acinetobacter; species Acinetobacter sp. AKBS16. Next base: position 17,874 of record NZ_POYH01000088.1, read on the forward strand.
GAGGATAAAATTGAATGAGAGCTTCTACTGTTACAATTAAAACTGAACAAGATCTAGAAAAATTAAGAGTTTCTGGGCGTTTGGCTGCACAAGTTTTAGAAATGATAGGGGAGTATGTCAAGCCAGGTGTAACAACTGAATATTTAGACAATATTTGTAATGATTACATCGTAAATACTTTAAAAGTTATACCGGCTAATGTGGGTTATCATGGATTCACAAAAACAATATGTACTTCAGTCAATGAAGTGGTATGTCACGGTATCCCTTCTCAAAATAAAATTTTAAAAGATGGCGATATTATTAATATTGATGTAGCAATTATTAAAGACGGCTATTTTGGTGATACGAGCCGTATGTATTATGTCGGTAACGTAAATCCACATGCTAAAAAATTAGTTGAAACTACTTATGAAGCAATGGTCGCTGGTATACATGCAGTTAAACCAGGGGCGACTTTAGGGGATATTGGTTACGCTATTCAATCGGTCGCTCATCGCGAAGGATATAGCATTGTTCGTGAATATTGCGGGCATGGCATTGGTAAAGTTTATCATGAACAACCTAATATTCTGCATTATGGACAACGCGGCCAAGGTCTTGTTTTGAAAAAAGGGATGGTCTTTACAATTGAACCTATGGTTAATGCAGGCAAACCTCAGGTAAAAGAGTTAAATGACGGCTGGACCGTAATTACCCAAGATCATTCATTATCTGCTCAATGGGAACACATGGTTGCTGTTACAGATACAGGATTTGAATTATTAACGCCGTGGCCCGAAGGTGTGGGAAATTATCCAGAAATTTAATATGCATAAAAAAAGTTCGATAATCTATCGAACTTTTTTTATGCGGCTTTGATTTATGGATGTTCTGAAAGATGTTCTACCAAATAATCAATAAATACACGTACAGCTGGCAGTAAACCTCTTCGTGACGGATAAACAGCATGGAATATACCGTGGGCTGCTTTCCAATCTGGCAAGATTTGTACAAGTTGACCTGATTTTACAAAATCCTCAGCTGCTGTGTCAGGTAATAAGGCAATACCACAATTTTGACTTGCAAGTTGGGCAAGCATATAAATATTTGTTCCCATGATAGTTGGGCTAACTTTCACTTTCTTCAGTTGGTTGTCTGGGCCATGCAATATAAATTGTTGATCTAAATGCTCTTCAGACAAGCTTAAAATACGATGATCACTTAACTCATCAGGTGACTTAATATTACCAAACTCATTTAAATAAGCTTGGCTTGCAAAGAGACTTTGTTCTATTAGCGCAAACTGTCTTAGTACCAGACTAGGGTCATCATCTAGTTTAGATCTGACCCGTAGAGCAATATCAATTCCTTCATTAATTACATCAACGCGTCGATTACTTACAATAAGTTGTAAACGAATTTCAGGATATTTTTTTAAAAATGCCGGTAAAATTTTGGGTAGCTGGTTTTGTGCTATATCGACAGGAACGCTTACTTTGACTACACCCCTAGGTTGAATACTTAAGTGATCAACTAAATCATGAGCTGCTTGTGCGGCATTCATCATGACTTGGGCGTGTCTATAAATATCCATACCAATATCGGTAACTGCAAAATGACGAGAACTGCGCTGAATTAAGCGAACCCCTAAATTTTCCTCTAAGTTATAAACACGACGACTTAATTTTGATTTTGGAATATCCGTAACACGTTCGGCGGCACTAAATCCACCATGCTCAACAACAAGGGCAAAACAATAAAAATCATCAAGATCTGTGAGCATTAAAATATCCTATTTATGCAACACTAAAGATTTTACATTATTACTTTTGCAACGATAAAGTTTGATTTTAATTTTTTGTAAAAAGCTTATAAATAAACCTTAAAAGAGAGGATTAAATAACTTGAAATTTCATTGTAATTACATTGAAGTTATTTTGTAATTTATTTTCTTAAATTAATAAGCAAATATGGCGCTTATAGGCTAATTCTCCTAAAATATATTTTTCTCGATTTTTTAAATAATATGTCTTACCAGTTAGTTGAATTAGAGAACGCAAACGCTAATATTATTTGCCCGATTTGTAAGCTTGCCGTTATTGATTGGACACAAGAACAATATGTTCAACCTTGTGAACATACATTATTTATTGCAATGGACTTAGGATTTGAATTTGTTGCTGACCGTTTTGAAGAAGTTATGAAACAAAACGTAGATGAGTTACATGAAGATCCGAACATGAATATTTTTGATGCGATAACTACTACACCATATAAAAATTTAACTATTTTAAAAGCAGATCTTGGTGTAGATGGGCTATTTCGTTATGTCGGTATAAGTGATTGTTAAATTTATAAGTATAAAAAAGCCAATCTTTCGATTGGCTTTTTTATTATTAAGCTTCTGGAGCTGCGCTGTATTGTTCGATTAATGGTTTTAATTCGCCATTTTGGAACATTTCAAGCATGATATCGCTACCACCAATAAGCTCGCCGTTTACCCATAATTGTGGGAAAGTAGGCCAGTTTGCAATTTTTGGTAAAGTTGCACGAATATCAGGGTTTTCTAAGATGTTCACATATGCAAATGGACGACCAATTTGACTGAGCGCCTCTACTGCACGTGCAGAGAAACCACATTGTGGAAACTGTGGAGTGCCTTTCATGTAAAGTAAAACGGGATGCTTCGCAATTTGATCGCGAATTAACGCTTCAGTATCACGTGCTTGTTCAGTCATAAATAGATCCTCAACTAATCTTGCAGCATTATAGGGGGTGTTCACATCGCTTTGCAAACCGCCTTGTTGCTTAAAGTTGCACAGAATATTCAATATTTTATTGTATAAACCGAAGCGATAGCAAAAAGCAGACGAAATTTTAGATAAATGAATGATGAGACTTTTCATCAGTACAAGTTTTTGTTTATATAAACCCTTCTTAAAACCTTATACAGACAGAGTTCGTGATGACTGATATTACCCTAGCTCCAGTACAACCTGATCAACCAACACATTTAATGGCTACTTATGGTCGCCAAGCGATCAGTTTTGTTCGAGGCCGAGGGGCGTATCTTTATACACAAGATGGTACAGAATATTTAGATGCACTCACTGGTATTGCTGTATGTGGTTTAGGGCACGCTCATCCTGC
>NZ_POYH01000088.1:21103-21850 GCF_002899995.1 Acinetobacter sp. AKBS16
TTGCAGAAGCCATTGCAGAGCAAGCAGCTACACTAGTGCATACGAGTAATTTGTTTGAAATTCCTTGGCAAACTGCGGCTGCTCAAAAGCTTGCTGAAGTTTCAGGTATGGAAGAAATTTTCTTTTCAAACAGTGGCGCCGAGTCAAATGAAGGGGCAATTAAAATTGCTCGTAAATTTGGTACTCAACAAGGTATAAGCTTGCCAAAGATTATTGTTGCTGAGCAGTCATTTCATGGACGTACTTTAGCGACACTTTCAGCAACTGGTAACAAGAAAGTACAAGACGGTTTTGCACCTTTAGTGGAAGGCTTTGTTCGAGTGCCATTTGGTGATATTGAAGCCATCCAAGAGGCTGCCTTACAGCATCCAGATATCGTTGCTATTTTAATTGAACCAATTCAAGGTGAAGGTGGTATTAATACTGCACCACAAGGATTTAGCTATTTAGAAGAAGTTCGCCAAATTTGTAACCAGCACAACTGGTTAATGATGCTAGATGAAATCCAAACTGGTAATGGCCGTACTGGTAAATACTTTGCGTATCAACATACAAATATTATTCCGGATGTTTTGACTACTGCAAAAGGTTTGGGTAACGGTTTTCCAGTGGGTGCTGTAATGACTCAAGGTAAAGCGGTAGGGTTGTTAGGGCCTGGCAGTCATGGTTCTACTTATGGTGGTACAGTACTGGGTTCTCGTGTGGTTTACACGGTAATTGATACGATCCAGAAGGAGAATGCAGTAG
>NZ_POYH01000088.1:21951-28924 GCF_002899995.1 Acinetobacter sp. AKBS16
TGCAGCAGTAGTGGGTAATTATATTGTTGACCAATTACGTGCTCAATTGTCGGATAAGAATGTGCAAGTACGTGGTTTCGGTATGATGATTGGTATCCAATTACCTAAAGATTGTGCTGAGCTCGTTGCGATTGCTCGTGATGAATACAAACTTATTATTAACGTTACGGCAGGTTCGGTGGTGCGTTTATTACCGCCAATTAACATGACACAAGCTCAAGCTGATATTTTGCTAGAGCGTTTAGTTGCATTAATTACGAATTATCTTTAAGTTTAAAAACAATAAAAATGGGCGTTAATCGCCCATTTTTATTTTTGTATTTAGCCTGAAATATATTGTTTTAATTGTTCAATCAAAACTTTTTGGTCTTCCATAGCGGCTTTAACCAAGTCACCAATTGAAATGAAACCAACCAATTTTCCATTATCTAATACAGGTAAGTGACGTAAATGACGATCGGTCATGAGCTGTAAACATTCTTCAACCGTATTATTTAAACCTACCGTAATCACTTTTGCTGTCATAATTTCAGCAACTGTAGTGCTATAAGATGAGCGCTCCATAAGCGTTACTTTTCGTGTGTAATCGCGTTCAGATAATATTCCAACAACTTGTTCACCTTCTGCTACGACTAAAGCACCAATACCTTTTTCAGCCATAATCGTAATTGCTTCGAGGACAGTTGCTTCGGGTGAAATTGTAAAAATGGCTTGTTCAGATTTGTTCTTAATTACTTGTGCAACGATAGTCATTTCTTCTGTCCTGTTGTTTTATCATTTTGATTTAAATTAGCTCGATTTTTGAAAAATGCAAAGACTTGCTAGTCATTCAAATATAAGTTTTATGTTCAAGCGTTCAAAAAGCACGCTATATTGGGTAGCTCAAAGAAACTTTAAGCTACCTGCCATTTTGGATGATTAAAAAAGAAATGATGCATTTGCTGTGTAGATAACTTCAACTTGCGATGAGATGAGTTAAATAAAGCAGGAGTGACTTTTAACCGTGTTAAAGTAGGTAATAAAGATTCATGAAAGTCTTTTGGGGTAATTTTTCTTGGCTTGTAATTGGGCCAGTGAGTTTTGGCGTATCGATGTGCTTGTACTCCATTTAGCCAGAACGGAAAAATAAAATCTTCCTGATCTGATTTAATGGCCCAGCCTTCATCAAATAGTCCCCACAGAACCCCGCAGTACATCATGGTTCTTAAAATATAAATCTTGATCATCAAGTCTTTAGAAACCGGTTGTAGATTACTTAAACTGTTCATTTTAAATTTAAAGGTTTTCAACTTGTCCTGCTTATTATAAGAGAACCACATGACATTTCAGTTTAAACAGGTGTCAAATCGTAAACAAATATTGATGAGTAGAAATATCTATACAAATAAATGCTGGATAAGGGGTAATTTCTAAGTCACGACTGTAGTGGCGAAGTAAGGCTTTAGGCAAATAGGTAATTTTGGTTTTGTATAGGTATAAAAAACGCCACCTGAGCAAGACAAAGCGACTAAAGCTTTGGCGAAGCGCAAGATGAACATAGTTATGGTTAATTTGTATTGAACTTTTTACAGGTATAAAAAAACGCCACCTAAGTGACGTTTCTTTATGCTTGCATCGTGGCTAGTTTCTGCCAGTATTGTGCTTTCATGGAATCACGTTCAACACGGAAACCTTGGTAGTATAGTTCTGCTAAGAACAAAGCAGCTTTACCGTGACCAGCACGAGCAACTTCTTCTAACTGTGCAACTGCATCTTGGAAATTCATTTGAGACTGAATTGTGTTAACCGCAGTTGCGTATACATGTTCTAAATCATGATGAGAGATACGTTGAATCATATAAAACTCCTTATTGTAATTATGATTACTTTTTCTAAAGGCCACTGCCTTTGAACTAATTTAACTTAGAATTGTTAAACTAATATTACAAATTAATGGATTTGTCAACTATTGAGAAGCATCAATTAGTTCACTATTAGGATACATGATTAAACATTATTCACAAATAATTTTGAGTAAAATCAATATGAGAATAAAAGACAAGGAGAATAACTATGACAAATACTATTGATGGCTTTGTTTTTGATAATCCTCCTAAAGAGGAGCAAATCATAGAACTTGCCCATTACCATCGTAAATTATTAGACGAAGCAATTTTCCATCAAGAAATACATTTAGGGGATTATTGTTTAGCACAAAGAAAACGGGTTTTCGACTATGCTCGTCAATTAGACCCTAATCAAAAAGCTTGGTTCTATCAAGTTTATGATGGTGAACTTAGAAAAATTGCAGATGAAGATGAATTGCACCCAGCAGATGCAGAAGAAGGTTTAAGTATTTTTGCTATGCTATTAGTATTAGTTATTATTGCTGCAATTTTATACTTCTCTGTAATTCGTTCCTTAATGGGCTAGCAATTGTCATCCAGTAAGGTTAAAGAATAATAGCCTTACTGGATTTTGACCTTGTGCTGAAGTGCATTGAACCCTACACTACATTCATTAGAGGTAGGTCATGCTCACATTCAAAGAAAATTTTCTTAAATTAAAGTCTGAGTTAAAGGCAGATCAATGTTTTAATCTGTTTTTGATTATTATCATTGGCTGTATTTTTATGCTGTCTTATTTGGCATTACTACGTCCTGTGAATTCAGAACAGTATCAACGAATTGTGCAACTTTCTCGACAGGCTACTTATCCGAGAACTCAAGATATGGCCGAGTTGATTATGGCTCAATCAGAAATTCATAGAGCAGAGTATTTAAAGTTAATGCATGCTTATCAGTTTGAACATGATCACATCAAGCAATATCCTGCATTAGCGCAAGAAGATACTCAATAAGTATTGTCTTTATTTCAAAAAGGTTTTGCACGCTATTGAAGCAGGCAAAAATTTGAATTTATGCTAAACTTTCCGTTTTTTAACACGCTGCTTTTCAAGGAATCGGCATGCAACAACAATCGAATATGCAAAATAAATTCTTGATAGATGCTGAGATCGGGGATGACGATGTCACATTGCCTAATTTACCTGCTATCGATGTTCCTATCGTTGAGTCACCTGTTAAGCAAGAAGTAAAAGCTGAAGAAGTTGTCGAGGCTGCACCTTCTACAGAACCTGAGCAACCAAAATCTGGTTTCTTTGGACGAATGAAAGAAGGCTTGAGCAAAACTCGTCGTAATTTCACCGATGGGATGGTTAATATCTTAATTGGTGGGAAAGAAATTGATGATGAGTTGCTTGAAGAAGTCGAAGAGCAATTATTAGTTGCAGATATTGGTGTTGATGCAACAAAAACGATTATTACCAACTTAACTGAACGTACTGCTCGTGGTGATTTGATCTATTCACATTCACTTTATAAAGCCTTGCAAGAAGAGCTGGTTGCTTTGCTTGCTCCACGTGTGAAGCCTTTGCATATTGACCCTAATAAATCACCTTATGTGATTTTAATGGTTGGGGTAAATGGTGTTGGAAAAACAACTACTATTGGTAAGTTGGCGAAGCGTTTACAAGGTGAAGGCAAAAAAGTGATGTTGGCGGCAGGTGATACATTCCGTGCTGCTGCTACTGAACAATTGCAAATCTGGGGTGAGCGTAACGATATTGCTGTAGTTGCTCAAGGTCATGGTGCCGATAGTGCATCAGTTATTTTTGATGCTTTTGAAAGTGCGCGAGCTAAAGGTATTGATGTACTGATTGCAGATACTGCGGGCCGTTTGCATAACAAAAGTAATTTGATGGAAGAGCTTAAGAAAGTTAAGCGTGTTATGCAAAAAATTGATGCAACAGCGCCTCATGAAATTATGTTGGTTGTAGATGCGGGTACTGGGCAAAATGCAATCAACCAAGTACAAGAATTTGACCAGGCTGTCGGTTTAACAGGTATTACCATTACTAAGTTGGATGGTACAGCAAAAGGTGGAGTATTATTTAATATTGCTAGTCGTACTCATGTGCCAATTCGTTTCATTGGTGTGGGTGAAAAAATTGATGATTTAAGACCATTCTCGGCGAAATCGTTTGTTGCAGCACTATTTGAAACTGAAAAATAATTCTTAGCCAAGACTTAAAAAAACCTCACAAAATAGTGAGGTTTTTTTATATCCATATCTTTTTTTATTGTTGCGAAAATAAAACGAACTGTCATATTTTTAATGCTGATTATAAGAAATGAGTTCCATAGACTATATTCATTCCCAAACAACGGCCCATGGTCAATTAAATAGGTAGGAAATAAAAAATGTCTACTTTCTTAGATAAAATTAAAAACCGTCGTACTATTTATGCAATTGGTAAAAATGTTGCATTAGATCGCACAAAAATTGAAGAAACTATTCGTGAAGCGGTTAAACATAGCCCATCAGCGTTCAACTCTCAATCTTCACGTGTTGTTACTCTTTATGGTGAATCACATGCTAAATTTTGGAATTTAGTTCGTGAAGCATTACGTAAAATTGTTCCTGCAGATGCCTTTGCCGGTACAAATGCAAAGATTGATAGCTTCGTTGCTGGTGTTGGTACAGTACTATTTTATGAAGATCAAGCTGTTGTTAAAAGTTTGCAAGAGCAATTTGAATTATATGCAGATAACTTCCCAGTTTGGTCTGAACATTCAAGTGCAATTGCTCAGTTTGCGACTTGGACTGCGCTTTCAGAACTTGGTTTAGGCGCATCGTTACAGCATTATAACCCGATTGTTGATGCTGATGCTGCTGAAGCATTTGATGTTCCAGCAACTTGGAAATTACGTGCTCAACTTGTATTTGGTTCTGTTGAAGCACCAGCTGGTGAAAAAGCATTTATTAGCGATGAAGATCGTTTTAAAACATTCAACTAAATTGAGTGGATGAAAAGAGTACCTAGAGGGTACTCTTTTTTTATGCTTTTAAAATTAGTTAGAAATTAATGATCAATAAAATAGGTGTTTATTAGAATTCAAAAAAATATTTTAAAAGCTTGAGCGGCGGCTTCGTAAACAGGAGGTTGTCATAAAATCGTCATAATCATATTGCATATTGCTCATGTTTTTACAAACTATTAAATATTACAGAGACGTGAACAGATGACTTTAAGATTAAGTGTCGCTGCGATGGGTTTATTACTCAGCGGTTCAGTATTTTCAGCAGTTACAATTACAGCGCCAGAGGAAATCGTAATCCTTGCGGTGAATGGTCAGGAAGTCAACTCTGGATTATTCCGTTCTTCTAAAAATAATTATAAAGTCGATGCTGGTGAGGCAAGCCTAAGTGTACGTTATCAAGAATATTTTGAGCATTTAAGTGGCGAACACGATATTGTTAAGTCAGGAGTGGTTACCATTCAAACTCCAGCGCTCAAAGATGGTCAAACTTATAAGCTTGCAATGGTAGATGCTCCAAAACAATTTGAACAAGCCAAAAAATATGCTGAGCAACCTACAGTGGCTTTATATAATTCAAATAATGAGTTAATTGTTCAACAAACTGGTGCCAATAATGAGGCAAGACCGTGGTTTGCATCGGGATTGCTAGGTAAGGTTACTGATTTCACGACTAAATCATCTAAACAACAACCTGACGCTGTGTATGCTGCTGCAATACCTACCACGACTCAAGCTAATGCGCCTGTTGCAACAACTATGCCTGCTACTGGTGTAGCACAAACTAATGATCAGCGCTTGGCAGAAATTTGGAAAAAATCTTCTAAAGCAGAGCGTCAAAAGTTTATGGCTTGGTTAGCTGAGCAGTCGAATTAATTGCTATTCAAAATAAAGCCGATTTAATATCGGCTTTATTTTTAGAATATTTTAAATAGCCTAAGTATATTTATGATCAAATTAAATTTCCGTTTAGCAGAATTTAGTGACATCCCAACACTAGTAGAGTTGATTAATCAGTCGTATAGAGAACAACAAGGTAGAAGCTGGACTACTGAAGTTGAATATGTAAAAGGGCAACGTATTAATAAAGAGCAATTGAAACATCAATTAGAATTACCTAATTCAGTATTATTAATTGGAGAAATAGATTATTCAAAAGTTGTTACATGTATTGGTCTTACATTTCAAAGCAATACAGTTGAGATAGGAACATTTTGTACAGATCCGCATGTTCAGAATATGAAAATAGGGCGTTCTGTTTTGGAGTACGCTGAACAATTTGCTTTACACAAAGTACCTGAATTGGACAGTGCAATCATGTATGTTTTAAATGTGCGTTCAGAGTTAATTGCTTATTATGAAAGACGCGGATATATAAAAACAGGTAACCATGAACCATATCCGCTTGACGCAAATGTTGGATTACCACTTATACCAATTAAACTAATTGAAATGAAAAAGGACCTCAAATGAGGTCCTTTTTGTTTAGGTTAGAAACCAGATGTAATAGCCTAAAAGCATGAGAGGCCAAGCTATCCATGGACTAAACAACCATTTCCATAACCAGAAGTGCGGCACAAAACCCACCCCATAAATGAAGCCTCCGGAAATACCCACCATCACCAGCATAAGCTGGCTATGATTGTAGTGTCCGTTTGCATCTAACATGAGGGAAGGATGCACCAGTAAAATTACAGCAAGCGGCAATGCCAACAGAAATGAAATGGCCATTGCGAATGCTTGAGCTTTTCGTTGATTTGATGCTGTCATTGCGGTTGCCATGATTTATTCCTCATCTAAATTTTGATGATGTTCGATATAAAGAGCGCTCAATACACCCGCAAAACATGCCATCAAAATCCCAAGAATCCATGCGAAATACCACATTTGTTTCTCCTTATTAGTACAGGCTATGCGAGTTTGACTCGATATGTTTGTTAGTAATAACGCCCCACATTTTGTAATACGACCAACTGGTGTAGATCAAAATGATCGGAACGAATATGCATGCAGCAACAGTCATAACCCCTAAAGTACGATGACTTGATACAGCATCCCACATTGTTAAGCTAGAGTTTGGATTAACACTCGATGGCAATAAAAATGGGAAGAGT
>NZ_POYH01000088.1:29024-29536 GCF_002899995.1 Acinetobacter sp. AKBS16
AAAACCGGCAGTTAAAATCGCACCTACAATCATTAAGCTTGTGCCAGCAAAACTTAAACCTGCTTTGGTTTTTGATGCTGTAAAGAGGGCAATAATTGCCCCTAAAATTGCCAGTACAGGAGCTACTTTTGTAATTGGATAGCTGCTGTAGTTATTCATCCAGCCTGGGTTGTTGTTTGTGACTACTTCTTTGGCTAAAGGGTTAAGTGCTGCGTTTGGATCAACTGCAGCAGCATAGCTATAACCTGGGACTTGACCGAAGTACAACCATGCCCCAATTACAAGGAAACAAACTAAAAATATGGCTGCCATAATTTGAGTTGCTTTAGCAGAGCGTCGTTTCAAGGCACCGTCTGTGCGTAGCATAAGCCAAGCGCCGCCATGAGCACACAACATAGAAAGGCTGACAATACCGCAAACTAAAGCAAATGGGTTAAGAAGAGCAAAGAAGCTACCTGAATATTCCGAGCGTAATGTACTGTCTAAACTAAAAGGAATACCTAAGAATAAAT
>NZ_POYH01000088.1:29603-54505 GCF_002899995.1 Acinetobacter sp. AKBS16
TACCAAAGGCAACACCAAAAACAAGTGCTGGTACGGCACCACCAATACAAAGTCCCCAGTCCCAAGAGTTGCGCCATTGGGTATTTTCAAGTTTAGAACGATAATCAAAACCTACAGGACGTAAGAACAGGGCAAATAGCACAAGTAATAAGGCCCAATACATTCCGGAAAATGCGACCGAGTATACCATTGGCCAAGCTGCAAATAGTGCACCACCAGCAGTGATAAACCAGACCTGATTACCATCCCAATGGGGTGCGATCGTATTAATAGCAGCGCGGCGTTCGTTATCAGTTTTACCAACAAAAGGCATGAGTGCCATTGAGCCCATATCGAAACCATCGGTTAGGGCAAATCCAATGAGTAGGACTCCAACTAACACCCACCATATGATTTTTAGGAGTTCATATTCAATCATGATAAAGCCTCCCCATTAACAGCTGCTTTTGGCTCTTGTTTTTCAAAATGGTATTTACCAGTGTGAAGTGAGCTTGGACCTAAGCGAGCAAACTTAATCATTAAGTACATTTCAATAATCAAAAGTACGGTATAGAACGCTGCTAGAGCGAGAATTGAGCCCCACACATCGCCCGTACTTAAACTTGAAGCTGATAAGTGTGTAGGTAAAATTTCACCAATAGACCACGGCTGACGGCCGCCCTCTGCTACATACCAACCAGTTTGTGCAGCAATCCACGGAAGTGGTAGGGCAAATAATGCATATTTAAGTAGCCAAGGTTTATTCTCAGCATTTCTTTTCGCTACTGCCCAAGTTGCTAAAATGAAAAGAAGCAGCATTAGGAAGCCAGAAGCAACCATTGCACGGAAAGAGAAAAACAGAGCTGTAACATTCGGAATAGTATCTTTTACCGCTGCTTGAATGTGCTGCTCGCTTGCATCGACTACATTCGGAGCATATTTCTTAAGAAGTAGACCATAGCCTAAGTCTTTTTGATTTTTCTCAAATGAAGCTAATAACTCTGGTGAGCGATCACCAGCACGTAATTTTTCAAGCTCAGCATAAGCAAGCATACCGTTACGAATACGAACTTCGTGCTGTTGCATTAAGTCTTTCAAACCAGTAACTTCTTTGGTAGTTGAACGAGTGGCGATGAGGCCTAATGCGTATGGAATTTTAACTGCATAATCTGTTCGCATTTCTTCATGGTTTGGTACACCAAACAAAGTAAACGGAGCAGGAGCAGGATGAGTATCCCATTCGGCTTCAATTGCAGCGAGTTTAGTTTTTTGAACATCACCTAACTCATAACCCGACTCGTCACCGAGTAAAATTACTGAAAGTGTAGAAGCAAGGCCAAAAATGGCAGCAATTGCAAATGAACGACGTGCGAAAGGAAGGTCACGTTTTTTGAGTAGATAGTAGCTTGAAATGGCGAGTACGAAAATCGCACCTGTTACATATCCGGCAGAAACAGTGTGTACAAATTTAACCTGTGCAACCGGGTTGAAAATAAGTGCGCCGAAATCAACAAGCTCCATACGCATAGTTTCGAAGTTAAATGCTGCACCTACAGGGTTTTGCATCCAGCCATTCGCAACTAAAATCCAGAGCGCTGACATGTTAGAACCTAGGGCAACTAACCAAGTTACTCCTAGATGTTGAACTTTACTTAAGCGGTCCCATCCAAAAAAGAATAGACCGATAAATGTAGACTCAAGGAAGAATGCCATTAAGCCTTCAATTGCTAATGGTGCACCGAATATATCACCTACATAATGAGAGTAATATGCCCAGTTTGTTCCGAACTGGAACTCCATGGTTAAGCCTGTAGTTACGCCTAAGGCAAAGTTAATACCAAATAGTTTTCCCCAAAACTTAGTCATATCCTTGTAAATCTCTTTACCAGATATAACGTAAGTGGTTTCCATAATAGCCAGAATAAATGCAAGGCCTAGGGTCAAAGGTACGAAAAGAAAGTGATACATTGCGGTCATGGCAAATTGGAACCGCGAAAGATCAACCACGCTTTCAGAAATCATCAACGTGTCTCCTTAATGTGGGAAGAGTTATCGCCTGCAATATGCTCGGCGACCTGATTGTCAAAATTTTTGGGGATAGTGGGAGCGTCAAACCAAATATGTTTGATTGTTAAGAGAAGCGCGACTTTAATTATTAGAATAATTGCGATTTCTCTAATTAATCGGGAGTTAATATCTAGATTTTTAAGGCTCATAAAATAAACCTCGATACATATTAATTTCATTATTAATCAAAATATATTAAAAATAAACAATAAATATATTTTAAATAAAAACTTAATTATTTTTTTAATAAAAATCATGTGGTTAATAATTTAAATAATTATTGATAAAATATCTGACTAAAATAGTTTGAATTAATTATTAAATCCAACTAAAACACTTGTAAATAAAAATATTAAGTTGATTAAAATAGTTTGATTTATATTTAATTCTGATTAAAAAGGTTGGGTATAATAAAGTATTTTTTATTTCTAACTAAAATGGTTGGTTTAATATTCAATTAAAATAACAGTAAAATAAAGGCAATAATTAAACCTTTTAAAAAGCAATTAAAGACGAGAAGAATTATTAATAATTAATCAGGCGCGAAAAGGTCATTCGAAACAGAAATTTTCTTGGCAACATAATGGCTTTTATGCACTTTGATAAGAATGACTTGTGAATATAGTTCTAACTCACCATACTCAGGTTCAACCTGGACATAGTGCAGTTGTCCAAACTCATCACGTACACGAGCTTGTGCTGAAAAACCAGGTCTTGCACTACCACTGGAAATAGTTGCTAGACGCCCTAAAAGGTTATAGTTGGTATGTGTAAGCTTGGGTTTAATGACTTGATCAAGGCAGTGAATCATAAATACGGTAAAGAAAATCGCGATGACCAGTGCAGGGATGATTAAGTAAAACGGCGTGATAAAGTAATGCTGTATAGCAAAGAAAGAAAGCTGTAAAAAATAACCGGCAAAACTGAAATTGATGAGTAAAAAAACAAAAATTAGAGCTTTAGAAAATTTAACATTGAGCAAAGGGGAATTGGTAAGCCAAACTGGCGCAATTTTTTTTAATAGCTGGCTTGGTCGTAAACCAACATACATACCAATAGTTTCTACCACGCTGAGCAATATCAAAGCCACAACACTTAAATGAAATGGCATAAGATAATAATTAAAAAAGAAATCAGCCATGGTAGAAACTCTAATGTTGATGATCTCAGTCTACGATATAAATACCGCCATCTGAATGCACCTTAATCTCAACTTTATTTAGAAACTCACCTAAACAAGGACCTGAAATACATTCACCAGTCTCCACGTTAAATAAAGCACCGTGGGTTGAGCATTGGATATATTCTTGGTCTTGATCTAGAAATTGGTTTTCTAGATATTCAAGTTCGGTTTGCAAATGTGGGCATAAATTCTGATAGGCGTAGAAAGAGCCATCACGCTGTGTAATGAAAATAGTAGTTCCTTGTAAAGTGTCAAAAGCTCTAGCTTCACGCTCAGGAACTTCTTCCGTCATACAGATCCTTTCCATTTCAAGCACATTCCTTCTGAAAATTTTCGAGAAGTTTAGCATAGTCATTAATGGCTAAACGAGGACCAAATTGAGACACAACTTCACTTGAAATTAAGATGGCTAACTGTGCAGCAGCAGTTAAATCTTCATGATGGTTTAATGCGTAGAGGAAGGCACCTGCAAAGGCATCACCCGCACCATTTGTATCTACAGCTTCAACATGACGGCCTGCGACGTGAAAATGGTGAGTTGGATTTGCAACTAGAGCACCTTTTGCGCTTTGTGTAATCACAACAGTATGGTTTTTAAAACGTAATTGAGTAAGTGCATCTTCAACAGTAGTGGTATTGGTATACATTAAGGCTTCTTGTTCATTACAGAACAATAAATCCACACCATCATCCATAAGCTCTTCTAGGCCTTCACGAGCGTATTGAACCATTGCAGGATCTGATAAAGATAGGGCAATTTTAACGCCGTGAGCTTTTGCAATTTCTCTAGCTTGTTTTACCGCTTTACGTGCTGTTTCACTTGTAGAAAGATAGCCTTCAATATAAAGCCATTTCGCTGTTTTTAATGGTTCAAAATCGATTTGGTCTTGAGAGAGTTCAGCGGTAATACCTAAATAGGTATGCATAGTACGCTCAGAATCTGGACTAATGAGAACCATACAAGTACCGGTCACACCTTCACTGATAGACTTTGGTGTAGTCTGGATGCCTGCATCATTTAGCCCTTGCAGGTAAATTCCACCTAATTCATCATGACCAACGCGGCAACCATAAAATGCGCTACCACCTAATGCACTAAATGCTACAGTTGTATTTGCAGCAGAGCCGCCACTTGCTTGACCTTTGTAATCTTGAGTTTGTTTTAATTTTTCATAAAGGGCAGATTGTGTTTCACCGTCAGACAACTGCATGGTGCCTTTTTGTAAGCCTTGTTGACTAAGAAAATCATCAGACACTTTAAATTCTTGGTCGATTAATGCATTACCAATTGCAAAAAGATCTACAGTTGCCATATGTGTTGTCACAGAATAAAAAATCAGATCGATAAGTTTACACCATTGCTCACATTTGCTGTAGTTTGTTGAATAAAATTCAGGTTATTCAGCGGCTCGCAGAGTTTTATTTTTTGCCTAAGCAATTGAAATAATCTTTTTAATAAATATTATCAATTAATAATGATTCTTGCTAATATTTACAAATCTATACTGTTTCATTGAAACTTCGCCTGAAATTTTTCTTAGCGAACTTATATGAAGCGTTCAGTTTTATTTATTTCATCAGTTGGGGTTATGACAAGCCATGTATATGCTCTGGAAGCAGATCAACAGGCGGTAACCAACCTTCCAACAATTTCAGTCAAAGCTGATAAGGAAATCAGTTTAAAACAAGAAGTGGGGCAAGCATCAAGTGCAACTAAAGGACTTATGCAATTAAAAGATGTCCCTCAAATTGTAAACGTTGTACCCAAACAAGTTTTAAGAGAACAGACAGTCACCTCTATGCAAGGTGCCTTGCAAAACGTTGCAGGTTTAAGCTTTAGTGTAGGAGATGGACAACGTGATCAGGTCATGATTCGTGGTTTCTCTGCAATCACCGATAACTATGTAGATGGTATTCGCGATGACGCATTGTATTTTCGCGATATGTCGAATGTAGAGCGGATCGAAGTTTTAAAAGGACCTGCTTCGGTATTATATGGGCGTGGTTCGGCAGGTGGTTTAGTTAACAAGATTAATAAAAAACCAATGGATCAATCTTTGCGTGAAGTGAGCCTGATTGGTAGTACAACAGGGCAACGCCGCGCAGAAGTCGATGTAAATGAAAAAGTCGCAGAGAATGTTAAGGTTCGTCTAACTGGTGCAGTTGAAGATTCAGATGGTTATCGTGATCAGGCTTTTTTAAAACGTCAAGCGGTTGCTCCATCTGTACAGTGGGATATTACTGATAAAACTAAACTTTTACTTCAGGCCGACTATTTGCATGATAACCGTTTGGCAGATCAAGGTTTCCCAACAGACCCGATTACAGGTAAACCTGTTAAAACAAATCCTAAAACTTTTTATGGCGCTTTAAATGGTAAAGAGGTTGGGGATGTTGACACTGAAATCTCAAGCCAAACTATCAGCTTAGACCATGAGTTTAATGATAATTTTAAGTATCATGGTGCAGTTCGCCACTATAACTACTCACTTGATCGTCAATATAGTGTAGATTCACATCCAGCTGCTGATAAGTCAAAAATTACTTTAACCCAGAATAAACGCTTACGTAATGAAGATGGTGTGTATGTTCAACAAGAGTTGAGCACTTTATTTAATACAGGTTTTTTAAAGCACAATACCTTAATTG
The DNA here is from genome assembly GCF_002899995.1 of Acinetobacter sp. AKBS16. Classification (NCBI taxonomy): domain Bacteria; kingdom Pseudomonadati; phylum Pseudomonadota; class Gammaproteobacteria; order Moraxellales; family Moraxellaceae; genus Acinetobacter; species Acinetobacter sp. AKBS16. The sequence goes on from NZ_POYH01000088.1 coordinate 35,482, forward strand.
GTGCTGAATATAGCAAGCAGCATAAAGATGAGATACTTTGGCAAGGTGCTAAAACAACCACTGATTTATATAATCCTAAATTAGAGTATTGGGCGCCTATTAATACAGGAACTACAACTGCACGTAATAACAATAGCAATACTTTTGAAAACTACGGCGTGTATCTGCAAGATCTAATGACAGTGACAGATCAGCTTAAAGTTTTAGTGGGTTTACGTTATGACAATCTATCGCAAGATCGTGATGATAAAACGAGTACGAATTTAGATTTAAACCGTACTGACAATACTTATTCTCCACGAATTGGAGTGGTCTACCAGCCAGTAAATAATATCTCACTTTACACTTCTTATAACCGCTCTTTCCAACCTTTGGCTGATTCATTTGTTTTTTATCAAAACAGTGATGACTTAAGGCCAACAAAAACTGAAAACTATGAAATCGGTGCAAAGTGGGATGTAAATGATCAGTTGAATGTAACCTTGGCTTTGTTTGAGATGAGCCAAACTAATATTCAAAACCAAGATCCAGCAAACCCAAATCAAGCATTGTTAGCAGGTGAGCAAAAAACCAAAGGTGTTGAGCTTTCATTAACAGGTCAGTTGACCGATCAATTGTCAGTATTGGCCGGTTATTCGTATATGGATGGTAAGATTGAAAAATCGGCTATCGGATTTACAGGCAATCATTCTGCGCTCACGCCAAACAATACTGCTAACTTATGGTTAAAATATCAAATTAATGATCATTGGTATGCAGCTCTGGGTGGTCGTGGTGAATCATCACGTTTTAGTGCGCCAGACAACAAAAACGTTTTACCGGGATATGCAGTTGTAAATGCGGCGTTAGGTTATCAAAGTGAACGTTATGATGTGAACTTAAACTTAAATAACTTGTTTGATCGCGATTATTTTGTGTCAGGTCATAGTGGAGCAAATGATTCGAACATGATGGGCGATCCTTTAAATGCTCAAGTTGCACTTCGCTATCGTTTTTAATTAAAAAACTCTAAAAAGCTCATCATTTCGATGAGCTTTTTTATTTGTCGTGTAGGATATAGATAGTATTAAAAGGTTTTGTTCTGATAGGATACAACGACGCGGGCTATGTGCTTGATATTAAAGCTATGGCTATGAAAACTAATACTTAACAAAAACATAGTGTTTTGCTTGGCTTTTATTCGCCATTCTCAAGCCGACTCAGGCTATAATGAGACTTATTCACTTATCCGATATGTTAGGAGATCACATGACTGTAGATGTCACTGAAACCATTTCTCAAACTGTTCACCCTGCGTTTCAGTTGCTACGTCAGCACCATGTTGAAGCATTAGATATTTTAGTGTCTGAATATAAGCATAAAGTCACAGGTGCGGTGCATTATCACTTGGCAACTGATTATGATGAAAATGTATTTCTTGTTGCGTTCAGAACACAACCTATGGACTCTAAAGGAACTGCACATATTTTAGAGCATACCGCTTTATGTGGCTCTGAAAAGTTTCCTGTTCGTGATCCATTCTTCTTAATGATTCGCCGTTCATTAAATACTTTTATGAACGCGTTTACAGCAGCAGATTGGACTGCATATCCATTTGCAACTCAAAATAAGAAAGATTTCCAAAACTTATTATCTGTTTATCTTGATGCTGCTTTCTCGGCAAATTTGAATCCTCTGGATTTTGCTCAGGAAGGTATCCGTATTGAACTTGAAAATGGTCAGCCTGTATATAAAGGCGTAGTCTTCAATGAAATGAAAGGTGCAATGAGTGCGCCTTCTGATCAGCTTTATCACCAGTTGGCTCATCATCTATTCCCTGAAACCACTTATCACTACAACTCAGGTGGTGATCCAAAAGACATTCCTGACTTAACGTATGAACAATTGGTTGAATTTTATAAAACCCATTATCATCCGAGTAATGCGGTATTTATGACTTTTGGTAACCAAACCGCCTATGAATTACAAGAGCAATTTGAAAAATTGGCTCTACATAAGTTCACTGCTGGTACAACTTTATATTCGAAACCAGAAAAACGCTTAACGGCACCTGTTGAAGTCACTGAAACTTATGCAGTTGATGGCGATGAGTTAAAGGACAAAACTTACCATGTATTGTCGTGGTTATTACCTCAGGCAAGTGACATTAAACTTCGTCTGGGTATGCGATTAGTAGAAGGCGTTTTACTCGAAAACTCAGCTTCACCACTTCGTCATTATTTAGAAACTTGTGGCTATGCTCAGTCGACTGGTCCTTTAATGGGTGTAGATGATAGTAACTTTGAAATGACGTTCTATTGTGGTGTTCAAGGTTCAAATCCAGAGCATGCAGAGAGCTTTAGAGATGGCGTTTTAAACGTTTTACGTGAAATAGCTGCAAAACCAATTGACTCATCGTTAGTTGATGCAATTTTGCATCAAATCGAGTTACACCAACGTGAAATTAATGGTGATGGTACACCATATGGCTTAAGCTTAATTTTAAATGGGTTAAGTGGTGCGATTCACCATAACGATCCGATTCAAATTTGGGATGTTGATAGTGCCATTGCTCAGGTCAAAGAAGAACTCCAAGACCCAATGTGGTTATCTAACCTGATTCAAACGCATTTATTAGATAATCCGCACCGCGTGCAAATGACTTTAGTACCGGATGCAACCAAGTCAGCAAAAGAACAAGAAGCTGAAAAAGCACGTTTAGCTGCGATTGGTGAAAAGCTAACTGAAGAAGATAAAGCAGAGATCATCGCTAAAACCAAGGCATTGCAAGAACGTCAAGATACACCAGATAATCTTGAACTGTTGCCAAAAGTAGGTCTAGAAGACGTACCAGCTGACTTGCATATTGTACAAGGTCAATTGCGTGAAATTATCTGTAATCGAATGGATACGCCGTTGAATTTGTATCATGCCGGAACGAATGGCATTTACTATCAACAAGTACTTATTCAAATTCCTGATGATGTGGTTAAATCACCATACTTCAATTTGCTCTCTATTTTAATGGGAGAGGTTGGTGCAGGTAAGTATGACTATCTTGAACTACAAAACTTACAAACAGCTGTAAGTGGCGGTTTAGGAATGGGCGCTTCTTTACGCAGTAAAGTTGATGATAAAGATAAAATTAGCGCTTGGTTAACATTAACGACCAAATCTCTAACTCAAAAGTTTGATGCAATTCATTTATTGAAATTAGCATTTGAACAACTCCGTTTTGATGAAAAAGAGCGAATCATTGAATTATTGCAGCAACGTAAGACACGCTGGCAGTCTCGTTTATCGGGTGCTGGTCATAGTTATGCAATGCAGATTGCTTCTCGTAATATGAGTGCATTAGCTCAACGCGACTATCAAAACACTGGTTTAGGTGCGTTGAACTGGTTAGGCGAGCTTGTTACTAAAATTACCCAAGATGATGCTGCTTATGATGCGCTTATTACTGAATTGAAGCATATTCACACAAAATTATTGCAAGCACCTAAACAGTTCCTGCTCGTATGTGAAGAGCATCAGTCAGAACGTTTAGTTGAAGAAATACAAAATGTTTGGGATAAATTAAACGTTGATACAGCAGCGGCTGAGTTAACCCAAGTTGAGCAAGAAAATGATAATGAACATGAAGCTTGGTTAATTCAAACCAATGTTCAGTTCTGTGCTTCTGCATATCAAGCAGTTGAAGTGTCTCATCCAGATGCGGCACCTCTAATGGTATTGGCAGCTTACTTGCGTAATGGTTTCTTGCACAGTGCTATCCGTGAAAAAGGTGGTGCTTATGGTGGTGGTGCTAGTTATGACGGAAATGCATGTTCATTCCGTTTCTTTAGTTACCGTGACCCACGCTTAGCTGAGACTTTTAAAGATTTTGAAGCGAGCGTGCAATGGTTGTTAAACACAGAGCAACAACCTCATCAGCTTGAAGAAGCAATTCTTGGTCTGGTGGCAAGTATGGACAAACCTGGTTCACCAGCAGGTGAAGCAATAACAGCTTGTTATGCATTGTTGCATGCAAGAACTCCGACTTTCCGTCGCACATTACGTGAAAGATTATTGCATGTAACTTTAGAAGATTTACAACGTGTTGCGCGTCAATATTTAATTGAACAAACACCTGTAAAAGCTGTCGTTGCACCTTTTGCAAAACGTGATGAATTGCAACAACTGGGCTTTACGATCAAACAAGTTAATTAAAATAAAAATTGGAGATGAACATGGCGTTCAGACAATTTGAACGCACATCTTTACAGCTAAGTATGGGAGCCCTGCTTAGCTGTTTATGTGCGTCGGTGGCATATGCCGACACCTTAGCCCCTGTAAAACCTGCGAGTGTAGATGCATGTGTTGCTCTTGCTTCGAATGCTGATCGCCTAGCTTGTTACGACTCTGTGTTTAAACCATCGGCTTTACCGGTTGTTCAAGCCGCAGCAGTACCAGAGCCTGTTAAAAAAATTGATAAACCTGTTGTTCAACCTGAAACATTTAAAGAAAAGGTTGTAGATAAGGTAAGTAATATCAAAGTAATTGGTAAGGCACCTACACTTGAACCTACTACGTCTTTACTAGATCAACGTTGGGAGTTGTCTGAAAAAAGTAAACTGGGTGTTTGGAATATTCGTGCTTATCAACCTGTTTATTTGCTACCAGTTTTCTGGACGAGCGATAAAAATGAGCTACCTACTAGTCCAAACCCTAATAATGTAGAACATACAGCCCAGAATCTTAAATCAACTGAAAGTAAATTTCAGATTTCTTTAAAAACGAAAGCTTGGGAAAATATTTTTGGTAACAATGGTGACTTGTGGGTAGGTTATACTCAATCTTCACGTTGGCAGACCTTTAATGCTGAAGAATCTCGTCCATTCCGTGAAACGAACTATGAGCCAGAAGCAAGTTTAATGTTTAGAACAAACTATGAGTTGCTTGGCTTAGATGGTCGTTTGCTTGGGGTAACTTTAAATCACCAATCAAATGGACGTTCAGATCCTTTATCTCGTAGCTGGAACCGTGTCATCTTTAATGTGGGTTTAGAACGCGGTAACTTTGCTTTAATGCTTCGTCCATGGATACGCATTGAAGAAGACAGCAAAGATGATAACAATCCAGATATTGAAGATTATGTGGGGCGTGGTGATTTAACTGCTTTTTATAAGTGGAAGCAAAATGACTTCTCATTAATGCTACGTCACTCTTTAAAAGGTGGTGATGATTCTCATGGTGCTGTTCAGTTTGACTGGGCTTTCCCGATTAGTGGCAAGCTGCGCGGACACTTCCAATTATTTAATGGTTATGGTGAAAGCTTAATTGACTATAACCATCGTGCAACTTATGCCGGCTTGGGTGTTTCACTCATGAACTGGTACTAACTTTGACCTATAAAAATGCCGCTTTTACAGCGGCTTTTTTATTAACCAATTTGAATATTGGCTTGAGGGTGTTTGAGACGGCTTTTTTTAGGAGTAGCAATTAAATAGGCGAGTGTTAAGGGGCCTAAACGGCCTGCAAACATAAGTAGGCTTAAAATAAATAAACTACCATTGTGTAAATCTGGCGTGATACCGCGAGAAAGGCCTACCGTACAGGCTGCTGAAACCACTTCAAATAATAAGTTCATAAAGTCTGCTTTAGGTTCTAAAAGTAAAAGAATAAAGAACCCGATAAATATGAGAATACTGGTAATTGCGGTGACAGCTAACGCTTTATAAGTAGTTTCGTGAGAAACGGAGTGATTGAAAACCCTGATTTCATCGGTACGTCTTAAAAAGGAAAGTACACTTAAAACTAATATGACAAAGGTGCCGACTTTTATACCTCCAGCAGTACTGAGTGAACCTCCACCGATGAACATGAGTAGCATCATAAGTAAAGAACTACTGTTGGTCATTGCTCCAGTATCAATAGTATTGAATCCTGAAGAACGTGGAACAGTCGCTTGAAACCATGCATTTAAAGCTTGATCACCTACATTGAGCAGACCTAAGGTATGAGGATTTTGTGCTTCCAAAACCCAAATTAATACAAACGCAACCAAATTAATAATCGCAATAGTTGTTAGGATGAGTTTGCTATTTGGGCTGAGTTTTTTCCATTTTTTATTTTGTTTGATATCCATGAGGACTAAAAAACCCAGTCCACCTAATGTATAGAGCAAACTAATCGTAATACATATAAGGTAGTTGCTTTGGAAGTTAACTAAACTGTTGCTAAATAGTGAAAAACCTGCGTTGTTAAATGATGAGATGCTATAGAAAACTGCATAATACAGTCCTCGAGCAAAGCCATAAATCGGTGTAAATGCGGTAGTTAAGATCACTGTTCCAATCAGTTCAAAAAGAAGTGTGTAAGTAACAACACCTTTTGCCACAAAAGTAACCTTTGAAAGACTAGTCTGCCCAAGGCTATCTTGAGCCATCATTTGCTGTTTAAGACCAACTTTAGGAGATAAGCTTAATGCTGCCAAAATGGCAAAAGTCATGAAGCCTAAACCACCTGACTGAATCAATAATAAAATAATGACCTGTCCGAAAAGTGTAAAAGATTCATGAATATTTAAAACGGATAGACCTGTAATAGTGACTGCCGAGGTCGCCGTAAATAGAGCATCCATCCAACTAACATGTCCGTTATTGGCAATAGGAAGTTTAAGCAATAATGTGCCAAAGACAATAAAGCCCAGAAAGCCCAGTGCTAACAGAGAAGGTGGGCTTAAATTTAGTGTTTTATGCGGTTTAGGCTTAAGAGACATATTTTTTGGTTCGTTTTCTTATATGAAACAATTTGAGAGTTTTTTTAGCTGCTGTAAATGACCTTCTAAAATAAGAATATCATGCGTTTGTAAAGTAAAAGTCTCTTCGGTTTCAAATAAAATCTGCTGTTGTCTTTTTACAAGAAGCGTTTTTACTTGAGGGGCTTGCTGCATAATTCCGTACAAATTAATGCCGTTTAACTTCTCTGGAATATCAATTTTTACAATATAGTGCTCATCATCTAAAGACATGTAACGGCTCACCATTGGGTAGTTTAGTGCTTGAGCAACACGTACCCCCATGTCTTCTTCAGGATGAATGATTTTATTGATATTTAGATGAGATAAGATCGTATGATGTGCTTTGGTTTTTGCTTTTACCCAAATTTTATCAATGCCCAGATTTTTTAAATTCAGCACACATAAAATACTGGCTTCAATATCTTCACCAATTGCTACAACCACTGCATCACAATTTTGAATGTTTAATTCATCCAATACATGTTCATCTGTAGCATCAGCAATGACAGCATGAGTTAAAACATCGGCAAGATTCTCAACATTCTTTTTGACTGTATCAATACCAATAACATCATGGTTTAATCTCGTAAGTTCCTGAGCAACAGTTGCCCCAAAACTTCCCAAACCGATGACCGCGAACTGTGCCATAGTTGTCCTTTTATACTTAGTTAGGGCTTTATTTTTAATGATATTTTCTTTGAGATAAAGAGAAGCAATGTAAATATAAAAAATAATAAGCTTAAATGATAAAAAAGCCGACATATTTGCCAGCTTTTTTATCAAAATGAAAGGTTACTTCAAGAAACGTTTATAGCCCACATTGTCAGTAATTTCTGCATATGGATAGCTAATTTGCTCAAGAGTTTCAATTAAACCATCTGGGTTTTGTTTAGCATCTGTTGCTTGTAAGCCAACTAGTACACGACCTTCAGCAGCGCCGTGGTTACGATAATGGAATAGCGTAATATTGTGGGTTGGACCTAAACGAGTTAAGAAGGTGAGTAATGCACCCGGACGTTCCGGAAACTCAACACGGAACAATCTTTCGTCATCCAGATTGGCATGGCCACCAATCAAATAACGAATGTGCAATTTAGCAACTTCATCATCAGATAAATCATCTACAACATAATTTTGCTGTTTAAGTTGTTCTAAGATTTCATGACGTTCAGTGTCACCACCTTTTAAGCTAATACCCACAAATACTTGTGCTTCTTCTGTATTATTTGCACGGTAGTTAAACTCGGTAATGTTACGGCCCTGTAGAGCACGGCAGAAGCCTAAGAATGCGCCTTTTTCTTCAGAAAGAGTAACTGCATAAATGGCTTCACGTTGTTCACCCAATTCGGTGCGCTCTGCAATGTAACGTAAGCGGTCAAAGTTCATGTTGGCGCCGCAAACAATCGATACCATGTTTTTGCCGCTAATTTTATGCTCGGCAACATATTTTTTGATACCAGCTAGGGCCATCGCACCTGACGGTTCAACAATGCTGCGGTTTTCATCAAAAGTATCTTTAATTGCAGCACAGATCTCATCTGTATTTACGGTAACAATGTCTGGTTCAACAATTGGACCAGAGTTATCTGATTTGCGTAGACGAACGATATCAAAAGGTAAAGCACCAATTTGAGCAACTGCTGTACCATCAGCAAATAAGCCTACGTGGGGTAGGACTACACGTTCATTTGCTTCTAGCGCTGCTTTTAAACAAGCTGACTCTTCATATTCAACACCGATGACTTTGACATGCGGTGCAACATCACCTAAGTAAGCTGCTACACCAGCAATTAAGCCACCACCACCAACAGCAACAAAAACATATTCTACATCACGCCATTGGCGTAAAATTTCATTCGCAATTGTGCCTTGGCCCGCAATAACCAACTCGTCGTCATAAGGTGGAATAAAAACTAATCCTTCAGCTTCGGCACGTTGCTGAGCGTATTTGTTTGCAATATCAAAACTATCGCCATGCAATACAACTTGGCCACCCAAACGCTTCACTGCCTGAACTTTAATGTCAGGGGTAGTACTTGGCATAACAATAATTGCAGGAATACCTAAACGTTGACCAGACAACGCTACACCTTGCGCATGGTTGCCTGCAGATGCGCAAATGACGCCACGTTCAAGTTGTTCTTTCGGTAATTGGCTAATACGGTTATAGGCACCGCGTAATTTAAAAGAAAAAACTGGTTGTAAATCTTCACGCTTAAAACGAATTGTGTTGTTTAATTTTTGACTAATTCGTGGAGCTGCTTCGAGAGGTGTTTCAATTGCAACATCATAAACCGTTGCTTGTAAAATTTGTCGTACCACACGAGACAGCATGTTCATCTTCCCTATAACAGTTTAAAATAGGAAATTATTGTAGCAAACCCTTGTGCATTTGCGCCGTTTATTGGCGCATAAATGTCAAAAAATAGTTGAGTGATGTAATGAGCCTATATGCAACCCAAGATGAAAAGAAACAAGCTGCTGCGAAAGCTGCTTTAAAACACTTACCCAAAGGTGGCATTTTGGGGGTAGGAACTGGAAGTACTGTAAATTTCCTGATTGATTTATTGCCTGAACTACAATTAGAAGCAGCAGTAGCAAGTTCTCAAGCAACAGCAGATCGTCTTAAAAAATTAGGCATAGAAGTGGTTGATATGAACCATGTGGGTAGCCTTGATGCTTATGTTGATGGTGCAGATGAGATTGATCGTCACATGCATATGATTAAAGGCGGCGGCGCAGCATTAACTCGTGAAAAAATTGTAGCCTCAATTGCTAAAAAGTTTGTATGTATCGTTGATGATTCAAAATGGGTTGATCAACTTGGTCGTGATTTCCCATTACCAGTAGAAGTGATTCCAATGGCGCGTTCTGCTGTAGCTCGTAAATTGGTAAGCTTAGGGGGTGATCCGGTTTATCGTGAAGGTGTGGTAACAGATAACGGAAACGTTATTTTAGATGTATTTAATTTGAACATCTTAAATGCAATTGATTTGGAAAAGACAATTAATAATATTCCGGGCGTTGTGACTAACGGTATTTTTGCGTTAAATCCAGCAACGATTGCAATTGTTGCAACAAATGATGGTATTGAAGAGCGTACTGCACAGTAATGTCTGTGGAAATGCCAGAAATTAAAATTGTTCGTCACGTAAGGGCAAGAAAATTGCGCTTACGTGTTGAGCCTGCGTCTATACGACTTACTGTGCCGTTATTTTGTAGTAAGAAACAAATTCAGCAGTTTTTAGCTCAGTCTGAACAATGGTTAATCGAGACGTGGAATAAACAGCACCACGTTCAATCTACCTCGTTTGAAATTCCTTCAGAAATTTCTTTTTTTAATAGAGAACAGCCTTTTCAAATTGTTGTGCAGAAGCAACATCGCATTTTTCAATTTGATTGGGAAAATAGTTATTTATTTATTAAAGATCAACAACCCTATCAAGCTTTACAAAATGCTGTTATTGCTTATGCAAAACAAGAGTTGCCAGCACTTTTGTCAGAACTTAGCCAAAAAACTCGACTGAGTTATGCAGAGTGTACAATCCGGCGTCCTAAAACTCGTTGGGGAAGTTGCAGTAGTCAACATAATATTATGCTGCATGCAGGTCTGGTTCTTATGCCTGCTCAAATTACCCGTTATGTTTGCATTCATGAACTAGCACACACCAAACACTTCGATCATAGTCCTGCATTTTGGGCCGAAGTTGCAAAGTTCGACCCTAACTATATGCAGCATCGCAGACAATTAAAAGGTAATCCATTGCCTGCATGGTGGTATGTTACAACTTAGCTAAAGCTACACTCTAATTGTGTTGTTTGTAAGACATCTGGTGCTTTGCGGCTATCAAGGCCTGCTTGAGCACTAACAATCTTGTTCGCTTTAATATGTAGCTGTATAAAATTATATTGCTGTGTTGAATTGTTAGGTTCGGATGAACTTGAGTTAAGTAAATAACTATAACTTGCGGCGTCGGTTTGCAGTAAGTTATCTGTACTATCTGCGCTTAAGGCAGAGCGATAGCTTTGAGAGCCTTTAATTAATTCAATTTGACCATTAGCACGGAAGTTAAGTTGGCAGCCTGTTGTACTATCTTCATAATGGCCGACTAAATAGTCTGTAGCTGGTAGTTTTGGGTCAGAAATATTGATACTAGTTAAACCTTGTTTACACGGATAAGCCGAACCATTGCAGGTCGCTGTAATACCACTAAAGCCAACAGCACGTCGGTAATCTCCCGCACCATCTATACGGAAAAATTCAGACGTATTACCAGCAGGTATAATCCCCGAATATTGTTTCTTGTCCAGTAGATCATAACCTATTGGGTCTAGATGGGATTGATCTTGCAAATCTGCTAGTTTAAAGGTGGCTGCTCTTAGATTGGTGGCAAAATAATCACGTGTTACCTTTTGATTAGCTGCGATATCTAAAAGTGTATTTTTTGCTGGATCAATATTATCAGGGGCTGAGGTGAAGATAGGGGTAAAAGATGTTTTGTCCCCAATAAGTTTTTTGCCGTCTAAATATCCATCTTTTAAATCTGTAGCGAGACTTTGGATGAGATCTTGATAAGGTGAATTCGTATTATGGATGCTTGACCAATATTGAAGATAACCAAAGCTTAGATAACTATCCACATAAGTACTTGGCTTTGTGGTTGAGTATTTCAATAAATTTAAAATTGTAAGCGTACTTGCCGGACTTAAACTTGGAATATTGGTATCTTTAAACGCATTCAGAAGAGATCTGTAGACATCTTGAGAGGCTAAGTCAACATGTAATTGTTCAATACGGGTTGGGATAATTGTCTCATTAGGCAACTGACCTGAACGAATCACAGCACGTTGATAAATTGCTTCTGAACTTGGGCTGATCAATTGTGTTTTATTGCTTATCGAGCTTGGGGTAATAAAAGCGTGATAAACACCAGAAATATTTTGATATTCAGATTTAGTTGGATCAAATACTTGAGATGAGCCTTGGGTCGTGACTTCAACACGATAAAGACGATTTAGTTTTGTGCTTGGAAGTTTAATATCGTAACTCGTTAAACTGGCAACTTGGGTATCAATCAAAATACTATTGTCGGTATTATCATATACCTTGAGTTGAACATTGCGCATTTCGATAGGGGTTTTAAGCGTAATATCCGTCATGACTTCAGGAGTGGGTTCAGACGGTTTAGGCGTGTTAGATGAACCTCCGCTACTGCTACCACCACCACACCCAACAAGGGCTACACTTAAAATTAAAGTGGTGAGGCCGAGATAAGTGCACACTTTTATTTCTTTTGATTGATCAAGCATCCTAGCTCTCCAAAAATAAATTTGGTATTTATTTACTGATATTTGTTTGGTACTGACAGGCCGGCAAGTGCTATGTAATTATCGTTTAAAATAAAAAAATTAAAATTACCAAGCATGAAATGGTTTTGTAAGCCTAGACATCCTGTCATACTACCGCAAGTATAGATTCAAAATTTGAGGTAATGCACGTGATTTCTGTCGGAATTGTTGGTGGAACTGGTTATACAGGCGTTGAACTATTACGTATTTTATTACGGCATCCAAAAGCGCAGGTTCGAGTTCTGACTTCACGTACAGAAGCGGGCAAACCAGTTGCTGATATGTTCCCAAACTTACGTGGGCATACAGATCTTCAATTTTCAGATTTAAACATTGATGCATTAAAAGAGTGTGATGTTGTATTTTTTGCAACTCCTCATGGTGTTGCGATGCAACATGCGAAAGATTTGATCGCAGCAGGCACCAAAGTTATTGATTTAGCTGCTGACTTTCGTTTACAGAATCTTGAGCAATTTGAAAAGTGGTATGGTATGGAGCATGCTTGCCCAGATGTACTAAAAGATTCTGTTTATGGTTTAACCGAGTTAAATCGTGAAAAAATTAAGCAAGCTCAAGTCATTGGTAATCCGGGTTGTTACCCAACGACTGTTCAACTAGGCTTGGCTCCACTTTTAAAATCAGCACAAGCATTGATTGAAACAAAGAATATTATTATTGATGCAAAATCCGGTGTTTCTGGTGCTGGTCGTAAAGCAAGTTTGGGCATGATTTACAGTGAAAATGCGGATAACTTTAAAGCTTATGGTGTTGCAGGCCATCGCCACCATCCAGAGATTGTAGAGGCTTTGGAAAATATTGCAGGTAAGAAAGATGTTTTTGAGGGTCTTTTATTTGTTCCGCACCTAGTACCGATGATTCGCGGTATGTTAAGTACAATTTATGTAGACTTGACAGAAGCGGGTAAACAAACAGACTTACAAGCTTTGTATGAAGACTTCTATGCAAATGAAAAATTTGTAGATGTCATGCCTGCAAATAGTTCACCTGAAACTCGCAGCGTGCGTGGAGCAAATGAATTACGTATTGCTTTGTATAAACCACAACCAAATAAACTCATTATTTTGGCGGCTCAAGATAACCTTGTAAAAGGTGCATCTGGCCAAGCTGTACAAAATATGAACCTTATGTTTGGCTTTAATGAAGATGAAGGCTTACAAGGGATTGGTTTATTACCATAAAAAACTCTTTTTTGCTTCACACACATTTAAATTTCGATTTAAATGTGTGTCTTGACTCTGATCTTAAACACTGAGATGACGATGCAAAACTCGGAACAGACGACTTCTGTAGAAAGTTCGTTGCAAAAGAAAAAATTTTTAAACACCAATAAACCATTATTTATTGGTGCCGCTATTTTAATGAGTGGTTGTTTTGCGCTCGGCTATACAATTGGGCACCGTCAAGGTTTAACTGTTGTTGGTTACGATGCAGATGCAGAGCAATTGGTTGAGGTAGTGCAAAAACAAAAAACAGCATTAGATGCAGTTAACAAAAGTTTGAATGCTGCTGTACAAGAGCGTGATGTTGCTGTTACAAATGCTAATGATTTGTTTGAAGCACTTAATCAAGCCAATGCTGATAAAACACAGCAAGAAGGTATGAGTAACATCTACCGTGAAATTTTAAGACAACGTGGTGGTTTAAGCTTAACAATTCAGAATTTGGCGATTAAACCGTTACCGGAAAATGCTTATGAATATCAGCTTGATCTGGTACAAGTTAGCCCGAGTAAACGCCGTGCTGCAGGTTCAGTTGAAATAAGACTGATTAAAGATACAGAAGTTTTAGTGGTACCACTTGAAGATAAGAACTTTAACTTCACTGATTTTGAGCGTTTGACTGGCCGTTGGACGATGCCTAAGGGGTTCACACCTCAATTTATTGAAGTGCGTCTAACAGGCGGTTCTGATACACCGGTTATTAAGCGTTTTAGTTGGCAGCGTGGTAAACCTGTCGAAACACCTTCTGCTTTTGTTGCAGAAATTCCTCAAGCTGAAGCAAATTCACAATAGTAACATCATATGCGAACAAATAAGCGTCAAACAAATTTAAAAGATATTAAGGCTTCTTTTCAGCAGTCTGGCTATGTCGATTGGCACTTCAATCCACGCTTAAGTGATTCGCAAAACGAAGATCATGACGGAGAGGTTGTTGTGCAAACAGCACCTCCCGAACTCAAGCGTCCTCCCTTATATGCAGTGGTATTATTGAATGACGATTACACGCCAATGGACTTTGTAATTGAAATTTTACAACAATACTTTGCAATGAATCTTGACCAAGCAACTCAAGTAATGCTAACAGTACACTATGAAGGTAAAGGTACTGCCGGGGTATATCCAAGAGACATCGCGGAAACCAAGGCAAACCTTGTTAATAATTACGCTCGATCGCAAGGTCATCCATTACTTTGCCAGATTGAGCCTAAAGCATAAGGGGGTCACATGCTCAGTCGTCAATTAGAAGTATCATTACGTTTGGCTGTTAGCATGGCTCGTCAAAAGAGACATGAGTTTCTTACAGTTGAACATTTACTATTAGCCTTACTCGATAACGATTCGGCTGTGAATGCATTAAAAGCATGCGGAGCTGATATTGTTTCTTTACGTAAAGAATTAGAAGAATATGTAGAACAACATACTCCTAAGCTTGGCGAAAATAGCGAGCAAGCTCCACATCCAACAGAAAGTTTCGACCGTATTTTGCAACGTGCAATTTTCCACGTTCAATCGAGTGGTGGTGACCGTACTGTTGAAGGTGCGGATGTTTTAGTCGCAATGTATTCAGAGCGTGATTCTTTTGCTGTTTATCTGCTTAAACGTCATCAAATTAATCGATTGACTTTAACTCAATACTTGTCTCATGGGACACGTAAAGACGAAGTTCAGGTTGAAGAAGAAGTTGAAGACATTGAAGGTGAAAGCAATTCAGGCAATGCCGGACCATTAGAACTTTATACGCTCAATTTAAATGTTGAAGCCCAAAAAGGTAAAACTGATCCACTCATTGGTCGTGAGAAAGAAATTGAGCGTACAGCACAAATTCTTTGCCGTCGTCGTAAAAACAATCCATTGTTAGTAGGCGACCCAGGTGTAGGTAAAACTTCAATTGCAGAAGGCCTTGCTTGGCTCATTGTAAATGGTAAAGCACCAAAACCGCTAAGCCATGCAGAAATTTACAGTCTTGATATTGGTGCATTGGTTGCGGGTACAAAATATCGTGGTGACTTTGAAAAACGTTTAAAACAATTGTTAAACGCTTTGAAGAAAAATCCGAATGCGATTTTATTCATTGATGAAATCCATATGATCATTGGTGCAGGCTCTAGTATGGGCAGCACAATGGATGCATCGAATCTCATCAAACCAGCTTTAGCAAATGGTACTTTACGCTGCATTGGATCAACCACGTTCCAAGAATATCGTCAGGTATTTGAAAAGGATCATGCGTTATCTCGTCGTTTCCAAAAAATTGACGTAAATGAACCGAGCATTTCTGAAACTATTGATATTTTACGTGGCTTGAAAACGAAGTTTGAAGATTTCCACCATGTACAGTATGACGACAAAGCTTTGGTTTCTGCGGTTGAGCTTTCTGCGAAATTTATTAATGATCGTTTCTTGCCAGATAAAGCGATTGATGTCATTGATGAAGCAGGTGCACAGCGCCGTCTAAAAGCAGAAAGTGAAGACAGCTTAATTACTGTAGAAAATATCGAAGACATCGTTTCTAAAATTGCGCGTATTCCGCCTAAGACAGTGTCTAAAGATGATAAATCAGTACTTGAAAATCTTGAGCGTGACCTAAAACGTGTTGTATTTGGTCAAGATGAGGCAATTACTGCATTAGCTTCTGCAATCAAGTTGTCACGTGCTGGTTTGAAATCGCCGGATAAACCAGTTGGTAGCTTTGTGTTTGCTGGTCCTACCGGTGTAGGTAAAACTGAGGTTACGAAGCAATTAGCAAAACTTTTAGGTGTAGAGCTTGTTCGTTTCGATATGTCTGAGTATATGGAGCGTCACGCTGTTTCTCGCTTAATTGGTGCTCCTCCAGGCTATGTAGGTTATGACCAAGGTGGCTTACTCACAGATGCGATTCATAAAAATCCACACTGTGTATTGTTACTGGATGAAATTGAGAAAGCACATCCTGATGTGTTTAACCTGTTATTACAAATCATGGATCATGGTGCATTAACAGACAATAATGGTCGTAAGTCAGACTTTAGAAATGTCATTATTGTGTTGACGACGAACATTGGTGCAGAAAGTATTTCTCGTGCAAGCATTGGATTTACAGAGCAAGACCATAGTTCGGACAACCAAGAAGCCATGAAACGTGCATTCTCACCTGAATTCCGTAACCGTCTAGATGGTGTTATTCAATTCAAAGCTTTACCAACCACAGTGATTGAATCTGTAGTTGATAAGTTCTTGACAGAATTGCAAGCGCAGCTAGATGAAAAACGCGTAGTTTTAGATGTCGATCAAAGTGCACGCGACTGGTTAGCGACAAATGGTTATGATCGTTTAATGGGTGCTCGACCAATGCAACGACTCATTCAAGAACACTTGAAGAAACCATTAGCTGAAATGATACTATTTGGTGAACTTGCAGATCATGGCGGTAATGTGGCGGTATCAGTGAAGAAAGAAGATGGTAAAGCAGTGGGTCTAAAACTTGAAGTGTTTGAAGATCACCATACGGCAGAACCAGCTTAATTTATGTTAATTGATAGTCTTTCTATAACCCGAATATTTAGTGTGTTCGGGTTATTTATTATTACTGCAATCGCTGAGATTTTGGGTTGTTACTTTCCTTATCTTATTTTAAAAGAAGGGAAGTCTGCGTGGCTATGGTTACCTACAGCTCTGAGTTTGGCCGTGTTTGTCTGGTTGCTGACATTACATCCGGCAGCTTCTGGACGGATTTATGCAGCCTATGGCGGTATTTATATTTTTACTGCGCTTATGTGGCTTCGTTTTGTAGATCAGGTCGCTTTAACCAGATGGGATATCTTGGGTGGCATAATCGTGCTTTGCGGAGCAGGTTTAATTATTTTACAGCCACAAGGATTAATCCGTTAATTCTGAGAGTGATTATTTAAATTTTAAGTGAAAAAATAAGCAATTTTTTCGCAAAAAATACTTGTCAAAGTCATCAACAATGCGTATTTTAGATTTAAGGAACATTTTTTAATATTTGAGATAAAGATGTTAAATCAATCTGTGAATTCTAACGCTTACTTTTATTTCTGGCAATTTAGATAGTTGCCTGAGCGTATTCGGGCACGAGAGTTGCCCATCACAGTTAATACCTGATCGGCAACCCCGATCAGGTTTTTTTATGCTTTATCTTTTTCAAATCGAGGACTTCAAAATGAAAAACATGACTTATTCATACTTTAGCAACTTTTATTGGTTTTACTTTTGCCTACCTTTGCCAACGAATAGATCCAAAACGCTCAAATAAATGATCGGACTGATTAGGTTTCAGTCCAAAGGAAAAGACCAATGAATGCCTTAAATACTTTACTAACTCAAAGCAATACAAAAGAAACACCAGTTAGTTTACCTGTTCAGTTAAAAGCTAAATACCCGCTTGTGCAGACCTTCGCACGACAAATTGCAGAACATCGTCAAATTATTCAAAATATTCTTGCTGGCAAAGATCAGCGCTTAATGGTTATTACAGGACCATGTTCAATTCATGACCCAATTGCTGTACTTGAATACGCAGATAGATTGCAAAAATTACAAGAAAAAGTAAAAGATCAAATCTTCATTGTGATGCGTGCTTATATTGAAAAGCCGCGTACAACAGTAGGTTGGAAAGGGTTTATGTATGACCCAAACCTTGATGGTTCATCTAATCTACAATTAGGTTTAGAAAAATCGCGTGAGCTATATTTACAAATTATTGAAAAAGGCTTGCCGATTGCGAGCGAAATTTTAAGCCCAATGGCAACAGGCTATTTTGATGATTTATTGGCTTGGGGTGCAATTGGAGCTCGTACTAGTGAGTCCCAGATTCACCGTGAAATCTCAAGTCATATGCCATACAGTATTGGCTTCAAGAATGGTACGGATGGCTCAATTCAAATTGCTTTAGATGCTATTCAGTCTGCACAAAATGAGCATCAATTTTTAGGTATGAATCAGCAAGGTTTGCCTTCAGTGATTCAGAGTCCTGGAAATCCATTGCCACACTTGATTTTACGTGGAGCCAATCACGGTCCTAATTATGATTTGGCTTCAATTCAGGCAATTAGAGAAAAGCACAAACAAAACCTACCTGCCTTAGTTATTGACTGTAGTCATGGCAACAGTGGTAAAGATCCTTTACGTCAGCCAGAAGTTTTACAGCAAATCGTTGCTGAACGTCTAAAAACTCAGGTAAAGGGTGTCATGATTGAAAGCCATTTAGTTGATGGTAACCAGAAGATTTCATGTGAAATGACTTATGGACAGTCGGTAACGGACGGTTGTTTAGGGTGGGATAAAACTGAACAGCTTTTGTTAAATGTTGCTAAACAATTAAAAGCAAGTGAATTAGCTCATTCGGCTTAATGATGTAAACATTTAAAAAGGGATCTGTTTTAGCAGATCCTTTTTTTTAAGAAGCATGTTTAAGTTCGGATAAAAAAGTAGTAATTTCATGCCCGAATTTTTTTGGCTCGGTTAATAATGGCGTGTGGCCTGAACGCTCAAAATAAATTGTTTTTGCATGTTCGACACTATGTGCAATCAGTGTTTGCCCCGTTTCTGGATAGAGTGTCGAATTGCGGCCAATAAAGAAAGTTGTTGGGCACTGTAATTGCTGAAGTGCTTCACGGTAATCTTCATTGTGGAAAAGATAATTTTCGACATACCAAAATAAGTAGTCTAAACGTTG
>NZ_POYH01000088.1:54600-57883 GCF_002899995.1 Acinetobacter sp. AKBS16
ATCGGAAGAAGATATTTTTGTAAAAATGGTTGTTTTAACGCAGTTTTAAAAACAAAAGGACTAAACGGATTGCTACTTTGCAATTCAATAAAATCTACCCACAAACGCACCAACTTTTGACGGTCCGGAAGTGATAATTCATACAGATATTTAGCATTTTTGTGAGTTGATAATAACTGATAAATATCATTGAGTAATTGTTTAAATTGGGCATGTAATGGCCCAAATAACCCATATTGCCAGGTAGCATCTACTGAAATTTTAGGCGTTTGATCGATATGTAAATAGGCCTTTAACTGCTGAGCGAGATGAGCATGTTTCATGCCATGCATTGCAGTGGTGGCTCCCATTGAGTAGCCCATTAAAATAAATTTATCTAATTTTAATTGCTCAATTAAGTGAGCAACATCTTGCCAGTGGCTTGATATGGCATCTTGCTCGGGAATTGCACAATTTTTTGAACCGCCAAAGCCCCGCCAGTCGGGAATAATAAACTCGTATTCTTTACGATTTGCATAGATAAAAGGTAGCCATTGCCAACTTTGCATACCTAAGCCAGATAAAACCAAAACCGGTTCACCACGACCAACACGGCGTACAAATAAACTTTCCTGATCGGGCATGGCGTAATAAGGCATGATTATTCTCCAGATACATTATCTTGAGCAAAGAGTTTTAATTGCGGGATGACTTGTTCCAACCATTTGATCCACTCAGTTTCCATAGTAATGCCGAGTTCTAAGATCATTTTATGAATATATAACACTCGATTATTCAAATCATCGCTATCTTTAAAATCTTTATCGTAAATAGTTTGGTAAAGCTTAAGCTTTTCTTGATGTAGACCAAGATGTCGTAACAGTTCGGGTAATATTTGATTATTGCCCAATTGCGCCTCAGCGCGCAATCTTACCATTAGGTCATCTCTAAGCTGTGCCGGTTCGCTTTGCTGCGTCATCCATGAAGCGAGTTCAATACGGCCAAGCTGTTCGACTTGATAAGTTTTTTTTCGGCCACTATCCATCTCATTTTCTAAAGTGGAAACCCAGCCTTTTTTAAGCATGTTATTGAGTTCACGATAAATTTGCTGATGTGTGGCATTCCAGAAAAAGCCCATAGATCGGTCAAAACGGCGGGCGAGTTCAAAGCCCGTGCTTGGCCGTTCTAGTAAACTGGTCAATAAAACATGAGGAAGTGACATGGCAATCCGTTTGTAAGCAAAAGTAAAGTGTGACTCATTAGATTATGCAACATGTTGCATAAAAGTCAAAATTTGATTATAAATTTGTGCAACAAGTTGCATTAAGCAAGCAGATTAGCAAGCCAAGGAGTTGTTATGTCGTTATATCCACATTTATTAAAACCATTAGATTTAGGTTTTACGACATTAAAAAATCGCGTATTGATGGGGTCTATGCATGTTGGTCTAGAAGAAGCGCCTGGTGGTTATGAGCGTATGGCAGCTTTTTATGCAGAACGTGCTAAAGGTGATGTTGGGCTCATTGTTACTGGCGGTATTGCACCCAATCAGGCAGGTTTAACCTTTGCTCATGCTTCTAAGTTAGATAGCACAGAAGAAGCTGAAAAACATAAAGTCATTACCGAAGCTGTACATGCTGCTGGCGGGAAGATTGCATTACAAATATTACATACGGGCCGATATTCTTATCAGCCAGAGATTGTTGCGCCTTCGGCAATTCAGGCACCTATTAATCCCATTAAGCCTAAAGCAATGACTTCTGCTGAGGTTCAACAAACGATTGATGATTTTGCAAACTGTGCGAAGCTTGCTCAATACGCTGGATATGACGGCGTTGAGATTATGGGTTCAGAAGGTTATTTAATTAATGAGTTTATTGCAGCCAGAACAAACCATCGTGATGATGAATGGGGGGGTAGCTATGAAAACCGTATTCGTTTTCCTGTTGAGATTGTAAAACGTACACGTGAAATAGTGGGTGAAAACTTTATTATTATTTACCGTTTATCAATGCTTGATTTAGTTGAAGGCGGTTCTACTTTAGAAGAAGTGATTCAACTTGCTAAAGCGATTGAAAAAGCTGGGGCTACGATCATTAATACGGGTATTGGCTGGCATGAAGCTCGTATTCCAACAATTGCCACCAAAGTTCCAAGAGCTGCATTTACTTGGGTCACTGAAAAATTAAAAGGTGAAGTTTCAGTCCCATTAATTACATCGAATCGTATTAATACACCAGAAATGGCTGAACATGTATTAGCGTCGGGTCATGCGGATATGGTTTCAATGGCACGTCCGATGCTTGCAGATCCTGATTTTGTTTTAAAAGCAAGTGAAGGCCGTAGTGATGAAATTAATACGTGTATTGGCTGTAACCAAGCTTGTCTCGACCACATTTTCTCTATGAAAATTGCAACATGTTTGGTTAATCCTCGAGCATGTTATGAAACAGAACTAATCTTTAAAGAAGCACATAATCAGAAAAATATTGCCGTCATTGGGGCCGGGCCAGCAGGTTTAAGTTTTGCTGTATATGCGGCAGATCGTGGACACCAAGTTAAAATCTTTGAAGCAAGTCATCAAATTGGTGGTCAGTTTAATATCGCTAAAACTGTGCCAGGCAAAGAAGAGTTCTACGAAACATTGCGTTATTTCAATCGTCAAATTGAATTACGCCCGAACATTGAACTTGTATTAAACCATCCAGCCACTTATGAAGAGTTAAGCCAATCAGACTTTGATGAAATCGTAGTTGCAACTGGTGTAACGCCTCGTCAATTGCAATTTGAAGGTATTGATCATCCAAAAGTGTTGAGCTACTTACAGGTGCTTAAAGAGCGTGTAGCAGTAGGTCAGCGTGTTGCCATTATTGGTGCGGGTGGTATTGGTTTTGATACGGCTGAGTACCTAACCCATGAAGGTGAAAGTGGCAGTTTAAATCCAGAAAAATTTTATGAAGAGTGGGGTATTGATACTCACTATGAACATGTCGGAGGTTTAAAGCAGCCAAAAGTTGAAGCTTCTGAACGAGAAATCTATTTGTTGCAGCGTAAAGCTTCCTCAGTAGGCGCAGGGCTGGGTAAAACGACTGGTTGGATTCACCGTACCGGGCTTAAGAACAGAAACGTGAAAATGTTAGCAGGTGTGCAATACGACAAAGTAGATGATCAAGGGCTTCATATTACTGTTGATGGCAAACCAACGGTACTTGAGGTTGATAATGTTGTGATTTGCGCGGGCCAAGAATCATTTACTGCGATGTATGACCAATTAAAAGCAGATGGTAAGAATGTTCATTTGATT
>NZ_POYH01000088.1:57973-75358 GCF_002899995.1 Acinetobacter sp. AKBS16
GTGGTGCTAAAGAAGCAGGTGAGTTGGACGCTAAACGTGCTATTCGTCAAGGTGCTGAACTAGCAGCGGTACTTTAATGACTTAAATGAGCATTGTCTTGGGTAAGAGAATGCTCATTACTAAAACCTATTTGAAGGAAAAATAAAAAATGACACTCGAAATAACTAAACAGTCATTAGAAAAATGGCATCACATGATTCAATCAAATGACTTATCGAACTTAAATGATTTGCTGGCAGATGAAGTCGTTTTCCGTTCACCGGTTGCTTATAAACCTTATGAGGGAAGACAAGTTGTTTTCTTTATTCTCACCAATGTAATTCAGGTATTTCAGAATTTTACCTATCATCGAGAGTTTTATACGGAAAATGGTGAAAATGTAGTGCTGGAGTTTAGTGCGAATGTAGGAGATAAATCATTAAAAGGTATCGATATGATTCGTTTTAATGAGCAGGGTAAAATTATTGATTTTGAAGTAATGATTCGTCCAATGAGCGGTTTAGCTGCATTAGCTGAGCAAATGGGCATACGAATAGCTCAATTTAAACCTCAATAATTTTGTTAAATAGCCTAAGAAAGAATATTGAGGTATATAAAAATGTGGTTAAAACTTTCAACATTTTTTTTATTACCCTTATTGTTCATACAAGGTCATAAAGTTCGAAAGAACACACCACGTTTAGCAGAAGCTAAAGGTGAACGAGAAGGTAGAACTGGTCAAGGTAAACCTTTATCTCTGCTTATTTTGGGAGATTCTGCCGCAGCAGGTGTTGGTGTAGAAAATCAGAAAGATGCCTTGTCTGGTGCTATTATTCAAGAACTGCAAAATGAATTTTCCCTACAGTGGAAACTTCATGCTAAAACTGGTGATACAACTCGACAAGTTTTTAATGCTTTGCAGCATTTGGAAGAGCAGAAGTATGATGTGATTGTGACATCTATTGGTGTAAATGATGTCACAAAGTTGACCTCTGCTAAATCATGGATTAAACAACAGAAGCAATTATTTGAGTATATACAGAAACGTTTTCAGCCAAAGTTGATTATCGTTTCCGGTGTGCCTCCAATGCAACATTTCCCGGCTTTACCGAATCCACTAGCTTGGTTGTTTGGACAATATGCAGTGCAAATGAATCAAAAATTACAACAATGGTTAGCACCACAAAGCCATTTTAAGTTTCTTGAATATGATATTGAAACTTTTCAAGCCATGAACTTGCCTATGGCAAGTGACGGTTTTCATCCAAGTAAAGAAGTTTACGCAGTTTGGGGACGGCAGGTTGCAGCCATAGTGCGGCAATCATTTAACTCATAGTCATAGGTAGTTATTGGATATGGGCATATCTGTTTTTAATAAAATTAAAGATTTCGGTTCGGAGCTGTTCGATTTAGTGTTGGGCGCTGAGCATCCAAAAGTTTATTATCATCCTCAAGGAAAAATAAAAGATATTTTGGATAAGTTGCCACAACTTAAACAGAAATATCGTCCTACGCCTTGGCTCACAAATAGTCATGTTCACTTACTTTATTTTGATCTTATTAGAAAACAAACAATAAAGTTAGCATATGATCGAATTGATCAACTCACTATGAGTGATGGTGGTATTACCGCAATTGCTTGGTATGGCTATAACTTACCGCCAGATACACCAACAGTTGTAATTATGCATACCATTACAGGTACACCTGAGAGTATGCGTGAATTGGTACGCGATTTAAATCGATACACAGGCTGGCGAATTGCATTATGCCTGCGCCGTGGTCACGCAGGTTTGCCAATGCCTGTGCCCCAAATTTCTCTTTTTGGCTCTACGAGTGATTTAAAAGAACAACTTAACCATATTCAAAGTTTATTTCCGGCATCGGATTTATATGCGGTAGGTTCTTCGGCCGGTACGGGGCTGCTAGTTCGTTATTTGGGTGAACAAGGCGAAGATACACCTTTTAAAGCTGCTTTTGCGATGTGTCCGGGCTATAACACGGAAATTGGTTTTAAAAATGTCCATCCTTTTTACAGTAAAATGATGACTAAAAAGCTCTTCAAGTATTTTATTTATCCGTACCAAAATACATGGAGTCAGATTGCATCTTTAGAGAGGGTTTTATCAGCAACCAATTTGGAAGAATTTGAAAAAGAATACTTCGAAATGGCGGGTTTTGAAGATTATGAAACTTACTGTAAATCTATTAACCCGATTTATGTGTTCGAAAATATTAAAATTCCTTTAATGATTTTGAATGCTGAAGATGACCCTGTATGTTCTATTAAAAATTTAGAGCCATATAAAGAGCCAATTCAGCAGATGAGCAATGTTGCTGTGGTGACAACGAAAAAAGGAAGTCATTGTGCATTTTATGAGGGATGGCGCAGTACATCGTGGGCAGCACGTCTCATGGCTGATTATTTTTTAATTGAACATAATAAATAGATAATCTTTGAATATAAATAAAGCCCAGATCTTGGGCTTTATTTTTTTATACCTTAAGATAAAAGGAGTGATCTATCATTTATTCCAAGTTTTACTTTTGTAGCGGCAACTAAAGCTTTTTCATCTGTTTGATTAGGGTGAAAATTAAAACGATAGTATTCAAGAAATTTAGGAATCAACACTTTATATTGTTTGCTCGCAAAGTTAAAAAAGTTGCGCCAAGTCTTGAAATTGGTCAGTTGCTTATCTCGTTTCATTAGAACAATATGGTAAATAGTTGAAAAGGCTGTAATCAAAACTAAACTGAATGTAAAAATTGCAACACGTGGAATATATGCATCTAATCCGTTGCCATATAGATGTTGATATAAATCGAATGCAACAGCTTTATGCTCGGTTTCTTCTACACTGTGCCATAACCATAGGTTGCGAATAGTGTTGTCGGTCATAAGCTCATTTACTGATTGCATCATGCTGACTACCAGAACAGCTGTATAGTGTTCTAATCCAACAGTTACCAATAAATTCCATTTTTTACTAAAAACTTTCTCAATAGCTTTAAGAACAATACCTGTAGCTTTCTCTAGTGATTCTGGATTTAAACCATATTGTTGTGCACTGACATGGAAAGCATGATGTTCTTTAGAATGCATTGCTTCTTGACCAATAAATGCGCCTATTTCTCTGTCTAGAATTTCATTCTCTTTAGCTTTAGCTCGTAAAGCACGGACAGATCTAACAAAGTATGATTCACCTTCAGGAAATAAAGTCGAAAGACCCGTGAAATAGTGGGTGAGAGAAGGCTCATGATTGCACCAATAGCGCGGAGTATCTTCAAAATTGTAGTCCATGCGGCGGACAGGAAAAGAGGCTGGTGTACGGTTTAAAGCTGTTTTCATTTTCTTGCTCCAATCTTTTTTTAGATTAAGTTCCAAAAAGGAACTTGTTAATAAAAATTATAAGCAGACTAGATTGGAGTCAATAAATTTCGAATGATTGAAAATAGATTGTCCTAAAATGATAGACAGGAGAGCTTTAAAGATAAAAAGTAATAAAATTAAATTTATTTGTATTATGACTATTTATATAAATGCCCAAATTAAAAAAATAATTTGGGCATTCTTGAACAGAAGCTTAGTTCTTAAGTGCTGGTGTTGCAGCAGCAATAGCAGCAGCAACGGCATCATCTTCTGTGTTCGCAGGCTCAGTTGCCTTAGCAGCTGGTTTTGACTGAGCTTTTTCCGGTTTAGGTTCAGCTTTAGGCTCAGGTTTTTTTTCTGGTTTAGGTTCTACTTTTGGTGTCTCAGATTTAGGTTGTTCAGCAACTTGTGTCTGTGAAGATTCATCAGAACGCGCAGGACGAGTTTCACGGCGAATTTCAGTTGTCGTGTTAGCAGTTTCTTCACGATGAACTTCAACTTGTGGTTGCTCTTGAACTTGGGCTTCTTGAGTATCTACACTCTCTAAAGATTCAAATTTTGCAGGCTTCTGTGGTTGAGGTTCTGAAACAGCAGTTTCAACCTTGTCTTGCTCTTCTTCTTTCGGTGTCTCTTTTTTAACGCATGCGGTTAACAATAGTCCAGCCGCAATTGCAGCACAGATTAAAAGTTTTTTATTTGCCATTGCCCTAAACAACATTTAATTGAGGAATTGGCATTATAACAGTAAATAGCTATGAAAAAATCATGTCAGATTGAGCTAATTTTTTATTAAAAATGCTGATAGAATAACCAGTTGTTTATTGTTCTTTGAATTGATGCGGTTTGACTTTGCTTTATAGGGGCAGAGTACAGTAAAATTGCCAAACATTGTAGGCCGATTTCGGCTTGATTGTACGAGAAACTTAATGACCCATTTTATTTTTGTCACTGGTGGTGTGGTTTCATCGCTAGGTAAAGGTATTTCTGCTGCTTCTGTTGCTGCACTTTTGGAAGCTCGTGGCTTAAAAGTCACAATGGTTAAAATGGATCCTTATATTAATGTCGATCCAGGGACAATGAGTCCATTCCAGCATGGTGAAGTTTTTGTTACCGAAGATGGTGCAGAAACAGATCTGGATCTGGGTTATTACGAACGTTTCTTACGTCGCGCGAAAATGACCAAACTAAACAACTTCACTAGTGGTCGTGTATATCAAGACGTTTTAAATAAAGAGCGTCGTGGTGATTACTTAGGTGGTACAGTTCAGGTTATTCCTCATATTACCGACAATATTAAAGAACGTGTACTCCGCGCAGGCGAAGGTTATGATGTTGCTATCGTAGAGATCGGTGGTACCGTAGGTGATATCGAATCTTTACCGTTTATGGAGTCGGTTCGTCAGTTAATGGTTGAGCTGGGCCATAAACGTACCATGCTTATGCATTTAACTTTGTTGCCATATATTAAGTCAGCAGCGGAGTTAAAAACAAAACCAACTCAGCACTCTGTAAAAGAGTTACTTTCAATCGGTATTCAGCCAGATATTCTTATCTGTCGTACTGAGTATGATGTTGATGCTGACACTAAACGTAAGATCGCGTTATTCACGAACGTAGAAGCTCGTGCGGTTGTCGTGTGTAAAGATGCGAAAACGATCTATCAAATTCCACGTGGCTTCTATGAGCAAAATGTAGATGACCTGATTTGTGAACGTTTTGGTTTTACTGATTTACCGGAAGCTGACTTAACTGATTGGGATAATGTTGTAGAAGCATTACTTAACCCAGAATACACAGTACGTGTAGCAATGGTCGGTAAGTATGTTGAATTACCGGATGCTTATAAATCTGTAAACGAAGCATTGTTACATGCTGGTATTAAAAATCGCGTAAAAGTACAAATTGATTATGTCAATGCTGAAGAGCTTGAAAGTCAAGATGTTTCTATTTTGAAAACAGCTGATGCGATTTTAGTTCCTGGCGGTTTTGGTGAGCGTGGTACTGAAGGCAAAATGAAAGCTATTCAATACGCACGTGAAAATAGTATTCCTTTCTTGGGAATCTGTTTGGGTATGCAGTTGGCTGTTATTGAATATGCTCGCCATGTTGCAGGTATGCCAGAAGCTTCTTCTACAGAATTTAACCGTTCTACAAAATATCCATTGATTGGTTTAATTACCGAATGGTTAGATGAGCGCGGTGAATTACAACAGCGTAGCCTTGAGTCTGACTTAGGCGGAACAATGCGTTTAGGTGCACAAAAATCAGAATTGGTTGAAGGCACAAAAACTCGTGAAGTTTACGGAAAAGCTGAGATTACCGAACGTCATCGTCACCGTTATGAAATGAATAATCGTTTCATTGAAGCGATTGAACAAGCGGGTATGAAGATTTCTGGTTATTCTTCAGCGCAACATTTAGTTGAAACTGTAGAAATTCCTGAACATCCTTGGTTTATTGCTGTACAATTCCACCCGGAATTTACAAGTTCACCACGTGATGGACATCCATTATTTGCTAGTTTTATTGACGCTGCAAAAACACAGCATCAAAAAAGTAAGTAATGCGATTTTAAAATAAACTGGGAAAGTTTAAATGTCACAATTAAAACCACAAGAAGTTGTACGTTTAGGCGATATACAAATGGCAAATCATTTGCCATTTGTATTATTTGGCGGAATGAACGTACTTGAGTCAAAAGATTTAGCTTTTGAAATTGCTGAAACTTATATTGATATTTGTAAACGTCTGGATATTCCTTATGTATTTAAGGCGAGTTTTGATAAAGCAAACCGTTCTAGTTTGCATTCATTCCGTGGTCCTGGACTTGAAAAAGGTATTGAATGGTTAGGCGACATTAAAAAACATTTTAATGTACCCATTATTACCGACGTTCACGAACCATATCAGGCAGCGCCAGTTGCCGAAGTCGCTGATATTATCCAGCTTCCTGCTTTCTTAAGCCGTCAAACTGATCTTGTTGAAGCAATGGCGAAAACCCAAGCTATTATCAACATTAAAAAAGCACAGTTCTTGGCTCCTCATGAAATGCGCCATATTTTGCATAAATGTTTAGAAGCGGGAAATGACAAACTTATTCTTTGTGAGCGTGGCTCAGCATTTGGCTATAACAATTTAGTTGTAGACATGCTTGGCTTTGACATCATGAAAGAAATGAATGTACCTGTATTCTTTGACGTGACTCATGCTTTACAAACTCCAGGTGGTCGTTCAGATTCAGCTGGTGGCCGCCGTGCTCAAATTACAACTTTAGCGCGCGCAGGTATGGCAACAGGTTTAGCGGGATTATTCCTAGAGTCTCATCCAGATCCAGATAAAGCGAAATGTGATGGACCATCTGCATTGCGCTTGTCACAGCTTGAGCCATTCTTGGCACAACTAAAAGAATTGGATACTTTAGTTAAAGGATTCAAAAAGTTAGATACTCATTGATGCAGGAATTTGCATCGCGTTATTCATTCAACTGAGGAATTGTTCATGAGCCAAATCGTTGACATTCGTGCACGTGAAATTTTGGACTCTCGTGGTAACCCAACCATCGAAGCAGACGTCATCTTAGAATCTGGGGTGGTTGGTCGTGCATGTGCACCATCTGGTGCTTCAACTGGTTCTCGTGAAGCTTTAGAACTTCGTGACGGCGACAAATCTCGTTACTTAGGTAAAGGCGTTCGTACTGCTGTTCAGAATGTAAATAGCTCAATTCATGAATTGCTTGTTGGTCAAAGTGTTTTTGAACAAAAAGCGCTTGATGAAAAAATGATTGCTTTTGATGGCACTGAAAACAAATCTAAATTAGGTGCTAATGCAACTTTGGCGGTATCTTTAGCAGCAGCTCACGCAGCAGCAGCTGAACAAAAACTTCCATTGTTCCAATACATTGCTAACTTACGTGGTCAAACTACTTTGACTATGCCTGTACCAATGATGAACATTTTGAACGGTGGTGCTCACGCAGATAACACTGTTGATATTCAAGAATTCATGATTGAGCCAGTTGGTTTCACTTCATTCGCTGAAGCACTACGTGCTGGTGCAGAAGTATTCCATTCTTTGAAATCAGTTCTTAAGAAACAAGGTTTGAACACAGCTGTAGGTGATGAAGGTGGTTTTGCGCCTAATCTTCGCTCAAATGAAGAAGCGATTACAGTAATTCTTCAAGCAATTGAGCAAACTGGTTATAAAGCTGGTTCAGATATTATGCTTGCACTTGACTGTGCATCTTCAGAATTCTACAAGAATGGGCAATATATTCTTGAAGGTGAAGGCAACAAGTCTTTTACAAGCAATCAATTTGCTGATTACTTAGCTGGTCTTGTTAAGCAGTATCCAATTATCTCTATTGAAGATGGTTTGGATGAGTCTGACTGGGAAGGCTGGAGTTACTTAACTTCAATTCTTGGTGATAAAATCCAATTAGTTGGTGACGATTTATTCGTAACTAATCCTAAGATTTTACAACGTGGTATTGATGAAAAAGTTGGTAACTCAATTTTGATCAAATATAACCAGATTGGTACATTGACTGAAACTTTAGATGCAATCTACCTTGCTAAAGCAAATGGTTACACCACGGTTATTTCTCACCGTTCTGGTGAAACAGAAGATTCAACTATTGCTGATTTAGCAGTAGGTACAGCAGCAGGTCAAATTAAGACTGGTTCACTTTGCCGTTCTGACCGTGTTTCTAAATATAACCAATTGCTTCGCATTGAAGAGTTAACTAAAGCGGTTTACCGCGGTAAAGCTGAATTCAAAGGTTTAAACTAATCTTTTAAATAAAGTTTTATTTATTTAAATATTGATGAAAAATTAATATTTAAATATAAGTGCTATTTCTAAGTGTTAGAAATAGCACTTTTTTATTTACCCTAAGCGCCGGGTTTTTAAAGATTCAGCCCAACTGTGGTGATGACAACGAGAGCATTCTTGATCTAGCTTATTTAAAATTTTAGTTTCGCCACATTTCATACAGGAATAAAAAGTATTAATTTTAAGAACTTCTGCTTTACGATAAGCATCAGGGAATAAGGGAAGTCCCCATTTGACATCTTCATCTTCATAATAAAGCAAGCTCAGAATACCATCCGATTCAAGCAGGGCTGTTCTGACTTGGCCTAAATGTTCAACGTTTTGTTGGCGCATTTCCGAAAAAAACTCATCATGAGAATAGGTCTGTTTTTGGAAATCTTTGTAGACTAAAAGGCCTTCTTTAACGACACAGAGCGCTTTTCCTTCCAATAAATCTTCAATTTTTTTATGTTTTACCATGCCCCAAGTGACAAGACGATATAGAGAAAGAATAGCGATAAAAGCTATCAATGCATGGGCAATCGGTAAATCCTTAGTAAACATAGGATCGCCAGCAGCAGAACCTAAACATAAAATAATGGCAAGTTCAAATAAGGAGAGTTGCCGAATACCACGTTTACCAGATAGCCTTAGAAAACTAATGATAATGATAAACATGATGGTACAACGGACCAAAATTTCTAAAACAAAGGACCACGTTGTGTCACCTATAAGAATATTAGAAAGATCCATCTTTTTCTCACTTGTTTAAATATGTATAAAAAATACATTTAAAATTCATATCAGAATAAAATTAAAAAAAATATACTTTTTAAGTGGTTATTGGTTAAAAAATTGATATATGTGTATTGTTATATGAAATTAAAAGATATAAAACTCATGTATAGAATAGAAGGGCCGAGCTTGAAAAAATGATGATACAGCTATTAAATTTTAAAAAAATTCTGTTTTATTAATTTATCATCTTGAATAAAACTACGGCCGGAATCAAGCATTGTAAGTAATACAATATTTAAACTTTGCTCATTGGTAGTAAGAAGATAGTCTTTATGTTCAGAGAATCTATTTCTTTATATCTTTCAGGAAGCTTTTTTATATTTACTGAGATGCTTTTTTTGTTAATTAGAAGTATTTTTATATGCATAGATTGATTTATAAGCAGTTGTGTTCATAAACATTATTTTCCTTTCCAATTGAGTTGAATTTTGACAAAATGAAACATGTCACAATGGTCAATTTAAAGTAATATGACCATTCATCGTTTTGCAGGAACTTTGCAGGAATTTTGCATGCTGCTTGTAAATTGTCATACAATACAAAAACTTAATCAAAGTTTTTAATTAAAGCTCTTAATGCTATGTTAGAAGTATTTCGTTCCACTTCAAGCAAACTTATATTGCTACTGGTTATTGTTTTAGTGGCTATATTGCAATATCAGTTTTGGTTAGGTGAGGGTGGTTATTTTCCTCATCAAGCGCTTATGCAGCAGATTCAACAACAAGCCGAAGTAAATGACGAGCTTAAAGAGCGAAACCGTATTTTGGCAGCTGAAGTTTTCGACCTAAAGAATGGTACGGAGGCGATAGAAGAGCATGCTCGCCTAGATCTAGGTTTGGTTAAGCCACATGAGACATTTGTTCAAATGAGTACAATTAGTACCCATTACAAACCTATTTATATTGACCCGAACGCTAAAGTAGATTTGGAAACTAATGAGACACCTCCATCACCAGACATCCCAGACTAAATTATGGGCAGTTATTCCTGCGGCTGGTTCAGGAAGTCGGTTTTCCAAAACTGAATTAAAGCAATACCAATATATTCAAGATGCTACGGTTATAGAATATACGGTTAAGCGTTTAAGTCAGCTTCCGCTGACAGGTTATGTTTTGGCAATTGGAAAACAAGATACTTTTGCCTCAACTTTATCTTTTCAAGATAAGCATAAAGCGCATTTTTGTAATGGTGGCGTTGAACGTGTGCACTCGGTATTAAATGCTCTGAATTATCTATCACAGATTGCGGATGAAGATGATTGGGTATTAGTACATGATGCGGCAAGGCCTTGTGTGACTTTTGAATGTTTGAATACTCTTGTTAAAAATGCAATTGAGACTAATCAGAGTGCTATTTTGGCAATTCCGGTACGCGATACGCTAAAACAAGTGAATCAGGAACAGCAAATTGACAAAACAGTGAGTCGAGAGCTGTTGTGGCAAGCTCAAACTCCTCAAATTGCTAAAATTGGAATTCTTAAAAAAGCAATAGAAACAGCGCTAAAAAATAATTTGACTATTACAGATGAGGCGAGTGCACTTGAATCTATAGGAGAGAGTGTACAGGTGGTCATGGGGCGTTCTGATAATATAAAAATTACTTACCCTGATGATTTAGAACTTGCTCGCTTGATTTTACAATCACAAAATTAAGATTTTATATACAGGATAGGTGGTAATTTTTACCTATAAAATAGCCTAAGTGAATATGGTATTTCTACATATCTATTCAAAATAATTAGTATTTTTTTACAACTTGTATTTGTAAGATTGAATAAGTAATTTACTTAGATAATGTTCGATAGTCGAACAAAAAAATCCTAAATCGAACAAAATTATATATAGCTGACTAGATCAAAATCTGAAAATTATCAAAAATGTTTAAAAGGGAAATCTAAGGGAAACACTCGGGATTGAGTGAAATATTTATCTATTCTTCTCGCCTCAGTGTGCCTAAATCTCTTACCTCTCTCTTCTTCAATGAGCACAATGGAGTTGTCTAATGATTGACAAAAGTAAGTCCTCACTAAGCGAGGTTCTATCGCAGATTAAAGATGGTGCAACCATTCTGATTGGTGGTTTTGGTACCGCAGGACAACCCGCTGAACTCATTGACGGTCTGATTGAACTTGGCGTTAAGGACCTGACCATTGTGAGCAACAATGCCGGTAATGGCGATTATGGTCTCGCTAAGCTGCTCAAAGCCGGTTCAATTAAAAAAGTGATTTGCTCTTTCCCACGTCAGTCGGACTCTTATGTATTTGATGAACTGTACCGTGCCGGAAAGGTTGAACTTGAACTGGTACCGCAAGGCAATCTGGCGTGCCGTATTCAGGCAGCTGGTATGGGCCTTGGGGCGGTGTTTACCCCAACTGGCTTTGGAACACTTTTAGCTGAAGGCAAAGAAACCCGTCATATTGATGGTAAAGACTATGTGCTTGAGTATCCGATCAAGGCTGACTTTGCCCTGATTAAAGCTTATAAGGGCGACCGCTGGGGCAATCTGGTTTACCGTAAATCTGCACGTAACTTTGGTCCGATCATGGCCATGGCTGCTGATGTCACCATTGCTCAAGTTTCTGAAGTGGTTGAGTTAGGTGGATTAGATCCGGAACATATCATTACCCCAGGTATCTTTGTACAGCACGTTGTACAAGTACAGCCCGCCCAGTAAGCAATAAGGAGAAATAACATGAGCTACCAGAAACTCAGCCGTGACCAGATTGCACAACGTGTGGCACAAGATATTCCCGATGGCGCCTATGTCAACTTGGGTATTGGTTTACCGACCAAGATTGCCAGCTACTTACCTGCTGACAAAGATGTTTTTCTACATTCTGAAAATGGTTTATTGGCTTTTGGCCCACCGCCAGCTGTGGGTGAAGAAGACCCTGAACTGATTAATGCGGGTAAAGAGTTTGTGACCATGCTTGAAGGCGGCAGCTTTTTCCACCATGGTGACTCCTTTGCCATGATGCGTGGTGGTCACCTTGATATTGCGGTGCTTGGGGCATTTCAGGTGGCAGCCAATGGTGACTTGGCGAACTGGCACACGGGTGCACCGGATGCGATTCCTGCCGTAGGTGGTGCGATGGATTTGGCGGTTGGTGCCAAGAAAGTATTTATCACTACGGACCATGTAACCAAACAAGGTGAGCCAAAGATTGTCGCTGAGCTGACTTATCCAGTTACTGGTAAACACTGTGTGGATCGTATTTACACTGACCTGTGTGTGATTGATGTGACTAGCGAAGGTTTAAAGGTGATTGAGAAAGTTGAAGGTCTTAGCTTTGATGAGTTACAGGCTTTAACAGGTGCAACTTTGATTGATGCGACTCAAGGGTAAGGAAGTAGGGAAATGACATTAAAAAACGCTTATATCATCGATGCCATCCGTACTCCATTTGGCCGTTATGCCGGTGGCCTTGCGCCTGTCCGTGCCGATGACCTTGGCGCTGTGCCGATTAAAGCGCTCATGCAGCGTAACCCAAGTGTAGATTGGGAACAGGTCGATGATGTGATCTATGGCTGTGCCAATCAAGCCGGTGAAGATAACCGTAATGTCGGCCGTATGTCAGCACTGCTTGCTGGGGTACCGTATCAGGTTCCAGCAACCACCATTAACCGTTTGTGTGGTTCATCACTCGATGCCATTGCTATTGCTGCCCGTGCCATTAAAGCAGGTGAAGCAAATCTAGTAATTGCTGGTGGTGTGGAAAGCATGAGCCGTGCACCGTATGTGATGAGTAAGTCTGACAGTGCCTTTGGCCGTAGCCAGAAGATTGAAGACACCACTATGGGCTGGCGTTTCATTAACCCTAAACTTAAAGAATTGTATGGTGTAGACACCATGCCCCAGACTGCCGAAAACGTAGCTGAACAGTTCAACGTCAATCGTGCAGATCAGGACCAGTTTGCCTTGGTGAGCCAACAACGCACCGCAAGCGCGCAAGCCAAAGGCTTTTTTTCTAAAGAAATCGTGGCAGTTGAAATCCCTCAGCGTAAGGGTGATGCGGTGGTGATTGATACCGATGAGCATCCTCGTGCATCAACCACACTTGAAGCTTTAAGCAAACTTAAGCCTGTTGTAAAAGCAGAGGGCACGGTCACTGCGGGTAATGCTTCAGGCATCAACGATGGTGCAGCAGCTCTATTGATTGCTTCTGATGATGCAGTTCAGGCCTACAATCTCAAACCACGTGCCAAGATCATTGCTTCAACAGCAGTGGGTGTAGAGCCACGTATTATGGGTTTTGCTCCGGCACCAGCCATTAAAAAATTACTTAAACAAGCCAACCTGACTTTAGAGCAGATGGATGTGATTGAGCTGAATGAAGCCTTTGCTGCACAAGCTTTGGCAGTGACCCGTGATTTAGGCTTACCAGACAACTCTGACAAGGTAAACCCAAACGGTGGTGCCATTGCTTTAGGCCATCCACTTGGTGCATCAGGTGCACGTCTTGTGACTACAGCCTTAAACCAGCTTGAACAAACAGGCGGTCGTTATGCCTTGTGTTCAATGTGTATTGGGGTGGGTCAAGGCATCGCATTGATTATTGAACGTGTTGAAGCACTTTAAGGAGAAACAAATGCCATCTTTTCAATCTGCCGATGCACAAATTAACTATCAAACCTTTGGTGAGCCATCTTCCCCTGCTCTGGTGTTTTCCAACTCTTTGGGCACCAATTATGGTATGTGGCAAAAACAGTTTAATGAGCTAAAAGATCAATTTTTTGTGATCTGCTATGACACTCGTGGTCACGGTTCATCATCTACGCCTAACGGCCCATACACTGTAGAGCAATTAGGTGAAGATGTTGTCCGTTTACTGGATCATCTGAATATTAGCAAAGCTGCTTTTTGTGGTATTTCCATGGGCGGTTTAACAGGTCAATGGCTGGCGATTTACTACCCTAACCGTTTTAGTCATGTCATTGTGGCAAATACTGCCGCTAAAATTGGACAAGAACAGGCATGGCTTGACCGTGCAAAATTAGTACGTGAGCAAGGTTTACAACCAATCGCAGCTACAGCAGCTTCGAGATGGTTTACAGATCCCTTTATCCAAAGTCATCCTTCAATTGTCAACAACCTGTGTAACGACTTAAGTGCTGGCAGCGCAATAGGTTATGCCAATTGTTGTGAGGCTTTGGCTAAAGCGGATGTCCGTGAGCAATTAAAAGACATCAAAATTCCTGTATTGGTGGTTGCAGGAACTCAAGACCCTGTAACGACAGTTGCAGATAGTCAATTTATGCAGCAGCGCATTCCACAATCAAAACTTGCAGAAATAGATGCCTCTCATATTTCTAATGTCGAGCAACCAGAAGTTTTTAATAAAATCTTAACGGATTTTTTAGTAGATTAATTTAATGATTCAAAAAAATGGCCTATAGGGGCCATTTTTTATATTTCTTAGAGTTTTGAAATTTAATACCGAATCATCACCGATTTTAATTCGGTGTAATCTTCAATAAATGCATCTGAAAACTCCCTA
This sequence comes from Acinetobacter sp. AKBS16, assembly GCF_002899995.1. NCBI lineage: Bacteria > Pseudomonadati > Pseudomonadota > Gammaproteobacteria > Moraxellales > Moraxellaceae > Acinetobacter > Acinetobacter sp. AKBS16. The sequence continues at coordinate 72,427 of NZ_POYH01000088.1, forward strand.
CCAATTCCTGAAGCTTTCACGCCACCAAATGGAACTGATGGATCTAAGAACGTATGCATATTAACCCACAAGGTACCTGCTTCAATTTTAGGAATTAAACGTAAGGCTTTAGATAAGTCATTTGTCCAAATACTTGCGGTTAAACCAAAGCGTGACTGGTTCATCAGTTGAATGAGCTCTTCATCAGTGTCGAATGGCATTACCCCAACCACTGGGCCAAAGGTTTCTTCTGAAAATAAAGGATCATCGGTATTTTTAAAGGAAATTAAAGTCGGCTGTACAAAATATCCTGTTTGATCTAGAGCCTCACCACCAGCAATAATCTGATTGTTGGCTTTAGCCATATCTAAATAATGTTTCACTTTATGAAAGTGTGGCTGATTAGAGAGTGGACCAAACATACTTCCTTCATCCATAGCCGATCCAATTTTGAAACCAGAGAGTGCTTTCGAGAGTTTCTCGACTAGTTCATCATGTTTTGTGTGATGTACAAAAAAACGCTCTGGTGATGCACAAACTTGACCTTGATGTACAAAAGCTGCTTGCAACAAAGTCGGTAAAATCTCATCAATATTTGCATCGGCCAAAACAGCTATTGCATTTTTACCACCCAACTCTAGACTCACACGGGTTAAATCACTGCTCATCGCGAGTTTACCAATGGCAATACCGGTTGGGACTGAACCTGTAAACGAAACTTTCTTAACCAGCGGCGACTCAATTAAATATTGTCCCGTCTCCCCCTTACCTGTCACTACATTAATTACACCAGCTGGAATACCTGCCTCAATGGCAAGTTCAGCTAAACGTAATAAAGATAAGCTGGCAAATTCACTAGGTTTAAGCACAATGGTACAACCCGTTGTTAAAGCTGAACCGATTTTCCAAACACCAATCATGAGTGAAAAATTCCAAGGCACAATCCCTGCAACCACACCAATCGGTTGTCTTAAAGTAAAGGCTGTATATTTCTCACCTTGCATAGAAGGAATAGAAGGTTGCATGGTTTGACCATTAATTTTGGTTGCCCAACCAGCAAAATATCTTAAGAAAATAACGGATTGTGCAACTTCAAGATGACGGGAAATATTGATAAGCTTTCCTGTAGACAACGTCTCGAGCTGTGCAAGTTCTTCACCATGTTGCTCAATTAAATCGGCGAGCTTGTTCAGTTTAACGCCACGTTCATACGGCGTCGTTTCAGCCCAAGCATTTTGAAAAGCATGTTCAGCACTTTTCACGGCGCTTTCGACATCGTGTCGACTACCAATACTAATTTGAGCAACGACTTGTTCAGTAGATGGATTCACTATATCCACTTTATCTAAAAGCTCGGCAACAACTAACTTTCCATCAATAAAATGTCCATGTTGACGTGCCATAAATTGCTGTACGCTTTGTAATATCTTAACTTCACTCATTTTTTATTTCTCTCAATTCATTTAAAAGGATTTATTAATAGATGTATTGCAAAATTAACTGCGCATAGACATTAGTTTTGTCATCGTAGTTTTGTGTACCACCACTATGGATATCGTGTTTTGGTTTATACAGCCCAACTAAAGGAATAACATTGAATTTTTTATTAACCGACCAGACCGAAAAGACATCCAGCTCATGTCCATCTACATTAGTTAAAGACTTATTTACTGTTTTGAACTTATAGGCCAAAGCACCCAACATAAAATTTTCTTTTAGATTCATACTGTAAGAAACTTGGTGAATATCTGCATTTTTATTGAATGGTCCAGCATAATTTCCGGCAACTTCACCCTGAAACCATGTACCAAAGCCGACCGTATTTCCATAAAACATAGGGTCGTATTGGTCTGAAAAATGACTAAAACGGTAGCCTAATGAAGGCGTATATTTTGAAGATAAAAAGTTATAGTTCAGCGCTAAGTAGCCAGCATCTTCTTGACCATCTTTTTTATCTTGAACTACAAACTCAGTTTTAACTTGTATCTCTGGTAAAGGTTGATAATTCAAGCGTAAAGCATAATTTTTAAGGTCTTGTCGTCCTGAAACCTGTTCAGCATCTGTAAGATCTAATACGTTTAAATAGGTAAACCCAACGCCCTTATCTTTAAGCTGATACATCAGATCAGTCACAAATAGTTCAGGTGAAAATTGTGCTTTATTGTCTGACTTTAAATAAGCCAGCTTTAGCGTTGTATTCTCTTGCGGTTTATATTGAAGCAAACTTGTAAAATCAAAGCTTCGACGAGCTGCCAGATAATATGCTCCGCCCCGATCTAGTGTGCCATCCGCAGGTGCTTTACCGAGGTTTAACGCATCACCCGCAATGAAGAACCCGTCACCAATCATGATATTTTGTCGACCGATACTTAAATCATAGGTCGTTAACTCATCTTTATTAGTACCGTCTTTAAAACCAATGATCCATTCATTCACATCTGTTTTACGTTCTTTACCATTACTATTTTGGCCTGCGTCACCATCACCAAATGTTGCTGAGCTAATACCGCTCAAGCTTGTATAGAGCTGATTGTTTTTAAAGGTGTATTGTCCTTTCGCACCATATTTAAGATGACCTTCTTGCCAGTTGATTCTTTCATCCTCTAGGTTTTCGCCGTTATAGCTTTTACCGCTACTAAAAGCCCCAAAAGTTGCTTCAAAAGTTGGCTTAATTTCAAGCTCACCAGCATGCACAGTTGAAAAAAATGAGACAAAGAGAGTCCCTCTCATAACCTGAGAAAATAAATTTTTCATTGAGAAATTCCTTTTTTACGAACGGCCTAACCGTGCTCAGGTGCGGGTAACCTATTCGTTACCCACCCTAGATCATGCACCCGTTTAGTGATGGTCGTGCTGCGTGTTTTGCTCTTGTTCACCCAAGTTTAAAGTCGGGGTGTTGTCAAAGAAGTTCCAAGGTTTGATGAGCGTATTCACCCATTCTGTCGGCATGATT
>NZ_POYH01000089.1:0-15006 GCF_002899995.1 Acinetobacter sp. AKBS16
CGGGGGTCGCGGGTTCGAGCCCCGTCCGCTGCGCCACTTTTATAAAACGCTTTTGCAGGGCGCTTAGCTCAGTTGGTAGAGCGTCTGCCTTACAAGCAGAATGTCGGCGGTTCGATCCCGTCAGCGCCCACCATAATTTGTGACCATACTTTATTTTTAAAGTATTGCAAGTGCAGCGGTAGTTCAGTTGGTTAGAATACCGGCCTGTCACGCCGGGGGTCGCGGGTTCGAGCCCCGTCCGCTGCGCCATTCTCTTGATTCCCTGATCTAGAGGATGTAATGTATAAAGACTGCGATTGTTGTCTTTTTCAATCAGGGCGCTTAGCTCAGTTGGTAGAGCGTCTGCCTTACAAGCAGAATGTCGGCGGTTCGATCCCGTCAGCGCCCACCATAATTTTTTCAAATTTAAAAAATTAAACACACTAATTTATTTGGTGTTTTTTGCGTTTCTGCTCTTCCTATTTTTTATCTATCTATTTTATCTTTTTTGGTTAACCCTCTCTTTTCCAAACTTAATTTTTGAGTTCAAATTATTATTACTATCGAGTTTAACTAAAGCTGCCATGCTGTAACGTAATAGCAGCTTTGTAAACCAAGATTAATACTCGTTTAGAAGCCAGCCACTAGCGTATGCAAAATATTCACGTAGCCAAGCGTTGTAGCGAGTAATTAAAGGTGTTTCTGCAGCGACCATATAAACCTGTGTATAGCCTTGTTTCTTTGCAATAGCTGCAGCTCGTGGTGTATGGAAGTCACTTGTAACAATTGCAATGGGTTGATTAACATTAATATGAGTTTGTTCAAGTAAAGGTTTACTATTTTTAAGATTAAGTTCTGTACTTGTGCTTTTGTCTTCAAGGATCATTCGATCTTTTGCTATATGAAAATGTTGTTCCAAGTAGCGTGACATGACTAATGCTTCAGGTTCTTTTTCGGAAAAGTCTAAACCGCCTGTTAAAATAACCTTTGCTTGCGGTTGTGAAAGGGCAACTGGTGCTGCTGTGTCAAGACGCTTTGCAAGAATAGCTGAAGGCTGTCCATTTTCGACACCACTTCCTAAAACAATAATTGCTTTAACTGCGGGGAGATTTTGACTTGCGTCTTTATTTTCTTTAATAAAATTAAAAAAATAGCCTAAGCCAATTAACCAAATCCAGAAACACAACCACCCAAAACGCCAAAGAGTATGAAGCCGATAGTGATAGAAGAAAAACCGTTCTAAATGATAATAAAATAATGCATAAAGACAGAAGAATGCTCCTAAAACTAAAGGAACAAGTGTGCCTACATGAATTTTATTTAGAAAAGCTAGAAATAAGCCGTCCAAAAATAAAATTGAACCAATGACTGCTAAGAAAATCCGAATCCACTTACTGACTTGCATTGTGTTTAAAGCTGCAATTTAAATTGCAGACAGTGTATGCAAAATCATTCCAAATTCAATGCTGATTGCAATAAAAAGCCGAGTAAAGCATTTTGGCTATTACTCAGCTTTGTTATTTATTGATATTTAATAAACATCACGGCGATAACGGCCTTGTTGTCTTAACTCATCGACTTGTTCTTCGCCTAAAATATGAATAAGTGCTTGATCGACTCCACTTGCCATTCCATCAATACTGCCGCATACATAGAGTACTGCACCACGTTCAATCCAGTTGACTAACTCTGCTGCATTTTGTCGGATGATATCTTGAACATAAACACGTTGTTCTTGATCGCGTGAGAATGCAAGATCAAGTCGTTTTAACATTCCCATCGTTTGCCAAGCTTCAATGGTTGATGCATAGAAGAAATCATGAGCACGTTGGCGTTCACCGAAAATTAGCCAGTTTTCAGTATAGTTATGGCGAGTTCGTGTATGAAGTAAACTCATTAAACCCGCGATTCCCGTTCCATTACCAATACAAATAATCGGACGATTATCATCAATCAAATGAAAAGACTCATTGGTACGGATACGCAGTGCAACATTTTGATTAATTTCTGTATGTTGAGTCAGCCAACCTGATCCTAAACCTAAATCACCAGACTCATCATATTGTTGACGAACAACTAGACGTAATACTTGCTGAGAAGGGATGCTAGCAATTGAATATTCTCGCGTTGGTAGGGTAGGGAGTTGTTCTAGTAAATGGTCCAGATTGGCAAACGGTTCAATTTCACCAGTTAAATCTTTATTCCAAAGTGCCTTTTCAATAGAAACCTGTAGCGAGTCTACCACCGCATTTTTAAGAATGTGATGATGCTGTAAAAACTTATTAATACGTTCAGGGCTGTTACCTGGTTGTATTTCAGCAATGTCTCCAGCTTGCCATACAGCTTCATGACTGGCAGTAAGTTCAATATTGTAGGCAGGCTGACCTAGACTATTTGGATTGAGTAAATCCCGTTGTTGTAATGTCCAATTATCAAACACTTTTTCGATATTAACAGCATGCAAATCTAGTTTAGTTGCTTTTACAAGTGCCTGATTCCAGTTTTGAATATCTGTCGGATTTGCATTATCTACTTCTATAATATCGAAGAGGGCTTTGGCACCATTGTTTTTAAGCCATTCATCTACTGTGTGGCCAAAACTACAATAAGTATCCGGATATTCCTTAGAACCTAAAGCTAATACTGCATATTTGACATGTTGAAGTTCTAAGTTGGTTTTTAATAACTTTTTAGCAAAATTAGAAGCTAAGTCAGGTGCTTCTCCAGTACCATAGGTGCTAATCACAAATAATATTTGTTCATGTTGCTGTAAATCAGCTTCGGTTAATTGTTGTACAGATTTAACCTGAACTGGTTGATGCGCCTCTTGTAAGCTCGTTGCAGTACTCCACGCGAGTTGTTCCGCAACTCCAGTTTGGGTGGCATAAGTGATTAACCAAGGCTTAGCATTTTGGTCGATATAATGGCCTGCTAAAGACTGGCGAGCCGCTTGAGTAAGTTTTTTTTGCTTACGGCGTTTAAGGTAAAGCATCCATCCGGTAACAAAGAATAATGGCATGGCTAAAGAAGCAAGCATCGCCACAAATTGATAAACTGGTCCGAAGAAACTACCTCGGTGCACAGGTAACATACTGCTCATAATTTTTTGATTAAGCTTTTTATCTTCATAAAGCTCCATTTTTTCAATATTGGCAGTTTTATAGTTATAGACAGCTTGGTTACGTGCACGTTCATGTTGTGGCGTTGCATCTACAAAACTTAATTCAATTTTTCCATCATCTTTTTTAGGTAAGTTAACTGTTAAAGTCGAATAATCACGTCCAATCTGATTATTAAAACCACTCCAAGTTTGGTTAAGTGCGGTAATCAGTTGAGCATTATCTGGTTGAATTTTAGGCAATTGATCTTTATTTCGCCCAGATCCACTATGGCCTTGCATTTTAGGTTGTTCTACACCTAATACTTTGAACATACCACTACGCCACCAGTCATATGACCAATATAGACCTGTACATGCAAAAAGAAGATAAAAAACAATAACCCATGTACCTACAACAGCGTGTAAATCCCAAATAAAATTTCGACCTTTAAGTTTGGGCTTAACAGCAAGCCATTGACGTGCAGAGTGCTTTTTCGGCCAGCGTAAATATAATCCGCTCAAAACAAAATATATGAGCATTAAGGCACAAGCACCGGTAATTTGTTTACCGAACTCACCAGCAGTTAAGTTTCGGTGAATTTGTTGTATTAATAAAAGTAGTTTACGACCTTGTACCTCTGGTAATACTTGAGCTGTATAAGGGTTAACCATCATATTGTAGCCGCGTCGTTCGCCTTCTTTTTCAATGTTTACTACAGATGAGGCGGTAGGATCTTTGGCAATTGTAATGCTATTAATTTTAATTTCAGGCTGGATTGTTGTGAAATGCTGGTAAAGCTGAGCAGGGGTAAGCTTAGGTGAGCTTTGTGCTTGCACAACATAACTATCTGTATTTACCCATTTTAAAATTTGCTGATCATAAGAATAAATTGCGCCTGTAACACCCATAATGGATAAGATGAGGCCAGCACTAATACCCAGAAACCAATGAATTTGAAATAAAAACTTTTTAAACATGGTCGAATAATGTAAATATGATGGAGATCTTGTAACGAAGTATAGCCGAAGATTGAGTAGATAATATGGATTTTGGAGATAATATTAATTTTCATTATCATTTATTTTTAGCATAATAAAAAACCTCCTGTAAAGGAGGCTTTTTAAAGAGGTGAAATTATAAAGTTTTCGGTTCACCTACACTTTCTTTCAAATGCTTACGAATTGTATTGAAAGAAAAGTTTTTAGAGTCCATACGTTTAGGCAATATATATGCACCTTGTTGTTCCTGACCTTTAGGATCTTTTACTTTAAAGTTAACTAAAATAAAGTCAGGGGTGTTGTACCATTCATAGATATTTTTCCATCCGATAGTTCCAACGCCTTCTTGTAAGCCCATTTGCTGGCGCATTACGATACCGTGAGGTTGTACGCCTAAGCGAATACCCTTGATTTCCTGCACAGGAAACTCATTCATCTTACGCTTAACATACCATTCCAAACCATATTTACGGCCAAGGTAATAAAGTACTACACAGACAATGGCAACCCAGCAAATCACTGTAGAATAGTTCTTGATAAAGATAAGACCTAAAATCGCAAGGGCTAAAATTACGCCCATAATCGCCCAGATTTTTGTGCTGATTTTATTGGTGCTGCGCCAGATAAGAAGTTGTGCATTACGTTGCTCAGCTTCTGATACCTCGTAAGGAACAGGCTGAAGCGTATAAGCATATAAAGTTTTCGCGGTCATAGTGCAAATAACAAATTGTAAACTGTTTTAAGTTTAGCATTAATTGGCATAAGTCAGGAAAGGATATTATGCCAATTTCATACTAAATTCTGACTCAAATTTATAATGATGCAAGTTCGCTAGCATCATTATCCAGATCATGACTTAGCCGTTGTTTTAACATACTAAATCGATTTAATACACTGAGCATCAGCGATAACTGCTGTAAAATAATGAGCGATTTTTGGTCATCTTCATCATTTTGGCTTAAGCGCTGACGTATCGTCTGTAGCATATTTTGTGCCGTAAGATCAGGCATTTCATCTCTTAACAAAGCACCTTGTATATCATCTAATGCTTGATCTAATACGTTAAGAACCGCTTGATCCTGAATCTTTTCTCGATGTGCTCCAAGTGCTGCGATATAACTTAAAAATGTATGATTGAGGCATAAAAATTCAAATATATCGGACTTACGAGTAGGGTCGAAGTCTGGCTCTGTTGCTAAAGTAGAAATAAGCGAAGCGACTTCTGCATCAGTATTATGTGCTGCTCGGCGGACAATACGGTAATTGAGGGCATGATTATGTCCTTCATGATATTGTTTTACCACTTCAGCTAAATAATTACATTGTGCTTGTAAGGAGCGTCGAATACTGCGTGGTAGGCGACGGAATTTCCAGTCAGGCCAAATAAAGGTCACGCCAAACCATGCTAAAGCACAACCAATTAGGGTATCAACAAACCTAGGAATAGCCGCAGCGACTGCCGAACCGTCCAGATTAAAGTTAATTAATGCCAAAATGGTAATAAAAGCAGTTGCTTGAGCATATTGCTTACTACGTAACTCGAAAAACAGTACGCCACTCAAAATTAGCATGACTAATTGCCCTTCCACAGAAGGTACTAAAAATACTATGCTAAGGCCGACAATAATTCCGACTAATGTACCCACAATACGTAAACGTAAGCGACGTTTTGTTGCGTTAAAGTTAGGTTGGCTAACAAATAAAGCTGTCAACATAATCCAGTAGCCATATTCGATATGAGTCATTTGAATAAATACATATCCAATAAAAAGAACAATCGAAACACGAATGGCATGACGGAACAGTACAGATTCAGGTGTTAGATTTTGTTTTATTCGAACAACAATATCATTCCAACCTTTTAGATCATCATCTTTAAGTTGGTTTTCAGCCTGCTTTACTTTGTCAGACTGAATATGCTGTTCCGTTTCTAAGTTGAGTAATTGTGAGTCAATAGACTTTAAGTTTCGGTATAAGGCAAAAAGAGCATTTACCCACAATAAGTCATACTGCTGATCATCTCTTAACTTTACTAAAGATAAGCGTAAATTCTCGAAACTCTGCTTAAAGCGTTTGTTATGGATATAGGGTTTACGCTGTAAAATACATTCATTTAGCTCTTGGCAAGCTTTACCCTGAATCGCCAAAATGCGCTGAAATCTAAATAAAATATCACTGTGCTGGAAAATTTTAGCTAACTTTTGATAGTCGATATGAGCAGAGTCTGCACGTTCATGAATGTCTTGTGCGACAAAGTAATAATGTAGGCTACGGCGAGTACCTTTTTGTCCACGGTCACCCTTTAAACGGGTTAAAAGGGCGGTTTTAAGATCATTAAAAATCGTTATTAATTTGCCATTTTCTAATGAAAGATCAATCATGCTTTGCTGATAACTCGCAGGAGTCATATCGACATCAAACAAATTGGATTTAGCAAATAGAAAGTCGCCTAATGAAGCATAAGAGGCTGCAAGTTTATCTTGGAGCTGGCGAACCGGAAATAATAAAAAGCTAATGGTTGCAATAAGTCCGTACCATGCTGCTCCCGCAACCAAAAGCGCTGGCTGAATATACCACTGGTCAAATAAATGAACTCCCAACATGGTATAAACTGAAACAACCAGACATCCATAAGAAATTGTTGCGTAACGGCGGCCTAATGACCCGAGTAAAATCCAGCCAATACAAGAGGCAATCAGCCCTAGCGCAAAAAGCATTGGATAAGGGAAAAGTAATTGTACGGAAGCTGCGGTAATGAAGAAACCAATATAGGTGTAAATTAAATTCATGATTCGCACTGAAAAGCGATCATCAATATCACTTAAACCAGCTGCGACCACACCTAAAGTGAGGGGAATTGTTGCTAATTGATGTCCTAAAAAATAAGGCACGAACGCAGTTCCTGAAAAGGCAATCAGCATCCGCACGTTATACATAAATGATGTGTTATAAGTCGCTCTTTTTAGGCGTTTAAACCAAGATTTCAAATGAAGTCCTTGCTGATCAACCTGAGTGATAAATGATTTGCGTATTTCTACACCAATGATGCACAAATCATACGATAGACAGTGTAAGCTTGTCTGTATGCAAATGATTGAAAAATGAAATATCGTTATGTCTGAACAAACAGCCCAGCGTCAATATTCTATTGGCTGGATTATGTTGCTCGCTTTACTCACGGCTTTAGGGCCATTATCCATTGATATGTACTTACCTGCGTTGCCTCAAATGGCCCATGATTTTGGGGTGAGTACGCAAATGGTAGCAAACACATTGCCAGCTTATTTTTTTGGTTTAGCCATTGGACAACTGGTATATGGACCTTTAAGCGACCGTATTGGTCGAAAAAAGCCTCTTTATTTTGGGCTTGCGCTTTATGCAGTTGCAAGCTTGTTCTGCGTGCTCGCTACAAATGAATGGAGCCTAATTGCTGCCCGTATTTTACAAGCCTTAGGTGGTTGTGTGGGGGTGGTTATGGCTCGTGCTGCTATACGCGATAGATTAGATGTACAAGGCTCGGCACAAGCTTTTTCAAGCATGATGATCGTAATGGGCTTAGCACCTATTTTGGCACCGATGATTGGGGCCTGGATATTAATCTGGTTTCCGTGGCAAGCGATTTTTATTGCGCTTTCAATTGTAGGGGCAATCTGTTGGCTATGTGTACATTTCTTTTTTAAAGAAACTTTGGCAGTTGATAAGAGACTCAAGTTATCTCTATATCAAGTGGCTACCTTATATGGTGCTATTTTCAAAGATGCAAGCTTCCGTTTACCTATGTTTGCAGGATGTTTAACAGGTGCAGCATTATTCTGTTATATCAGTTCAGCTCCAGCCGTTTTTATGGACCAATATGGCTTAAATCAGCAAGAGTTTGCTTATGTATTCGGGCTCAATGCTTTTGGCATTATGTTAATGTCATCTTTAAATAAGCACTTAACCACACGTGTTGAAATCACTAAGCGCTTAAAAGCAGGTTCAATGGTACAAGTGACAGGTGCAAGCATTGTGTTGATTGCTGGCTTAATTTCTGCAGCACCTTTATGGCTAGTAATGTTAGGACTGTTCTTAGCAATTTCAGGAATTGGTTTAACTGGACCAAATGCTATGGCTCTAGCCATGTCAAAGCAAGGTGCTCGTGCAGGAACAGCCAGTGCAATTATGGGCAGTATGCAATTTGCTTGCGGTCTATTGGGTGGAGTACTGCTTAACTTCCTTATTTGGTCTGCATCACTCAATATGGGAGTGATGATGGTGTTATTTACATTAAGTGGTTTTATTGTTGTTTTAAAAGCGATTCGACAAGCAAAAAGCCAATCACTCTCTTGATTTTAAGAGAGTGATTGTCTTGCATCTTTAATCAAGAAAAACTGCAAAATTCTCAACAGGCTCTCTAGGTGTAATAAAGGTATTCACAATATGTTCAGGGTGGGCATGACCTAGTGCAATTGCACATACCAACTCTTCACCATCTGCTGCGCCTAAAATATCTAACACTAGCGGATGGAAATGGTTCCAAGCTGCTTGAGGACAGGTGTCTAATCCCCGGGCCTTGGCAGCGACCATGACATTTTGAATCATCATGGCGATATCCATTTTGGAACCAATTCCCATTGCTTTATTGACTGTAAAGAAAATTCCGACTGGAGCATCAAACAGTTTGAAGTTACGTAACTGTTGAGCAGCCATTTTTTCTTTTTCACCTTTTTTGATATCTAACAAACCATAGAGTCCCCAACCATTTTCACGGCGGCGGTCAATAAAAGGAGAGACCCATTTTTCAGGGTAATATGCAAAAGTTTCTTTATATTGCTCTGCAAGTTCGGGATTTTTGGAAACCTCAATCTGTGCTGCACAAACACGCTCTACCATTTCATCACGTTTATGACCTGTGACTACATAAACTTTCCATGGTTGAGTGTTGGTACCGGAAGGTGCTCGACTTGCGACTCTTAATATATCTTTAATGACTTCTGGCTCAATGGGAGTGCTTAAAAAAGCACGGACAGAATGTCGAGAGGTAATTGCTTCGTCAACAAGGCGGACTTGTTCCAAATTCATGAGTACTCCTGATCTTTTTCCTCAATATTTAATACTTTTTGAGATGCAATTTTATATGCTGAAATTGCTGTATTTATAAGCAAAAAATATTAGAAAACAGATATCCTTATATATATGATTAATGACTTGGGTCAGACATGATGTCTGCTCAATGATAATTCGAATATGCCACTTTAGGCTTAAAATGGTAAAGTGGTGTGACTTTGATAGTCATTCGATTAAAGCCAAAATAAGGGTTGAGTGAAAATTGCTCAATTAGAAAAAAGGTATAATATGTTTAAAAACAGTACAAAACAGATGTTTTTGCATAAAAAATAATCTTAAGTAGCATAAACTTTTAATGAAAAACATACACAAAATTTTAAATTTCTGCATAATACCGACTTTTTTACGCAGGTATGATTTCTCCATACTCACGTTAGGAAAAAAGTAGTGGCTGCAAATAAAATACTTTTACAGAAAGGATTTTGTGCAGAAATGGAGAAATACACGAGGTATAAGGAGCTTTACATGAGTTTACCGCTCATCAACAAGCAGTTCATGAAACAAGGATTGGCGATTACCATTGCAACCATGAAAATGAACGTAACTCACGCAACTACTGAGCCACAAGAAATACAACAGCTTGGTACAGATCTCAATGCACTCTTCTTTAATGAAAAAGAAAAGGGCACAGATAGTCGTGTTATGACGATGGCTTGTTACAGTCTTTGAAATTTAAATCCAGTTTAGACATTCGCCCAAAAGTATATGTAAATATGCTTATTGGCTTAAATCCAGTTTTTATAACTCGATTAATTGATGGGAATCATTAAACGAGCTGATTTAGCGGTGGTCATTTGTTAGTTTCCAAGTTTGTAGCCGAGTCGATGCATTCTGTTCACCCAAATGGGAATATGTTCAGTGGTGCGATGAATTTATTTTATCTGAAGGGTGCTTTCTCTCATGTAACCTTCAAAGGCTTAGTGCTGGGCATGATGTTGCTTAAACTTGTGACGGTAATTGCTATTCAAGTGACATTAAAAGTTTTTCCTTAAATGTACTGAAGAAGTCCCTATTTTTAGGGGCTTTTTTGTTTATTGCAGTATTTTGGCTTGTGCTAATAGCACATTAGCAAGAACGTAAGCGGACCGAGTATGAATGAACAACTCAATGCCACACTGATGTCGTGGGTACAATTTTTTAATGAACCTTTATGGGATTTTCTGGTTATTTTCTTGCTGGCCGTCGGTATTTTTTATACGGTCTTAACAGGAGCAGTGCAAATTCGCATGTTCTTGCAAAGTATTCGTGTTATGAAAAGCAGCCGTACAGAAGGCGAAGATGAGCATGGCCTTACACCTTTCCAAGCGTTTGTAACAGGTCTTGCGAGCCGTGTTGGGGTGGGTAACATTGCTGGTGTGGCAATTGCGATCGCAATTGGTGGCCCAGGCGCCGTGTTCTGGATGTGGGTAACCGCTGTACTTGGTATGAGCTCTGCTTTTATTGAATCTACTCTTGCTCAACTTTTTAAGGTGAGAGACAGTAATAGCAAGCAATTCCGCGGTGGTCCAGCCTACTATATTACTCAAGGTTTACGTAGTAAAACTTTTGGTGTGATCTTCGCGTTAGCATTGATCTTTACTTATGGTTTTGTATTTAACTCAGTTCAAATCAATGCAATTGCTAATGCATCTTCACATGCTTGGGGTTGGGATAAAGCTAACCTAATTGCGCATTTAGGTGGTGTTGATTTAGAAATTTCTTGGGTTGGTCTTGCTCTTGTTGTGATGGTTGCATTAGCAATCTTTGGTGGTATTAAACGTATCGCTAAATTCGCAGAGATGTTTGTTCCTTTAAAAGCAGGTCTTTATCTCTCTGTAGCGTTATATATTGCATTAAGCAACTATGCGATTTTACCTGATGTTTTAAAACTGATTGTGACTGAAGCTTTCCACTTTAATGCTGCGGCAGGTGGTTTCTTCGGTGCTGCCGTGTCAATGGCAATGATGCAAGGGATTAAGCGCGGTTTGTTCTCAAACGAAGCGGGTATGGGTTCTGCACCAAATGCGGCGGCTGCGTCTGATGTAAAACATCCTGTAAACCAAGGTTTGGTACAAATGCTTGGCGTATTCGTAGATACATTCATTGTATGTACAAGTACTGCAATCATCATTTTAGTTTCTGGCGTTTACCAAGATGCTGGTTTCGTCGGTGTTGAATTAACCCAACGTGCGCTAGAGACTCAAGTGGGGCACTGGGGAGCTGACTTCTTAGCTGTTCTATTATTCTTGTTCTGTTACTCAGCTGTATTAGGTAACTATGCTTATGCAGAAAGTAACGTACAGTTCATTAATAACAACCCGAAAGTCATGTTCATCTTCCGTATTTTTGTATTGGTGATGGTGTATTTCGGTGCAATTGGTAGTGTGCCATTAGTATGGTCAATGGCAGACTTGTTTATGGGTATTATGGCTACCATTAACTTGGTCGCAATTTTACTTTTAACACCAATGGCTCGTACTTTGTTGAAAGATTACCGAGCGCAATTGAAGCAAGGTATTAAAGAACCTGTATTTAAAATTAATAAATATCCAGAGTTGAAGAAAAAAGTCGATTCAGATATTTGGTAATTTTGTAAGAAAAGCCTCTTAGAAATAAGGGGCTTTTTTTCGGCATAATAAAAATACTTGAGTATAAAAATTAAACATGACAAATTAAATAAATTCACTACAGCATTTCACAAAACGAGCAACTAAAATTGCAATTCGAAAATTAACGTCATAGTGCAAAGATGGGCCATGAAACAGCTTAAATTGTGGGTTCTCGGACTTTCTATGGTGTTGGCCGGGTGCCAAACCACCTCACACTTATCTGCCTTAAAACCGCAAACGGCAGAGGCATACTCACGTTTCGTCGATCAGCCTTTTGCACAGCTTAAGAAGCAGCATAAGAAACCAGTAGTCGCATTAGTACTGGGTAGTGGTGGTGCACGAGGATATGCACATATTGGTGTTATTGAAGTTTTAGAACAGCATGGTATTCGTCCTGATTTCATTGTTGGAACCAGTGCAGGAAGTATTGTTGGGGCAATTTATGCGAGTGGAAAAACGCCTGATGAACTTCGCGATACTGCATTGAAAATGAAAGCTGCAGATGTTCGTGACATCAGTATTGGTTTAAAAGGTTTTTTTGATGGCAAAAAAGTTGAAGACTACGTAAATCAGCAAGTAAATAACTTGCCGCTCGAAAAAATGAAAATTCCGATGTATGTAGTGGCAACAGAGCTCAAGCATGGCACCAAAACTGTATTTAATTATGGCAATACGGGACAGGCCGTGAGAGCATCAGCCTCAATACCAAGCATGTTTGTACCGACTAAAATTGGTAAATCTGAATATGTAGATGGCGGTTTAGTCAGTCCGGTACCTGTTGAAGTAGCCCGTGATTTAGGAGCCGATGTCATTATTGCTGTCGATATTCTGGCTCAACCCATTTATACGGAAACCTCAAATGTATGGGGACTCTTTAACCAGAATATTAATATTATGCAAGGACGTTTAGCTGCCGAAGAACTTCAATATGCAGATGTAGTAATTCAACCGGATTTAAGAGAAAAAGCACATATTTTTGATGTAAAAGGCCGTGAAGCAACCATGAAGGCAGGCATAGATGCAGCAAATGCAAAACTGTCTGATATTCAGTTTGCGATTGATGAAAAAATAGCTGAACAGAATCTATCTACTGACGGTTTAAGTGCGCAAACGCAATAAATTGAAAGCAAGTATATGAAAAATTAAGTAAAAGCCCGCTAAGGGTTTTTTTGTTGAAAAATAAAAGATTTGTATGTGCTGACAAAAATTTTTGTATAGTGGAGCTATGCTGAAAACTACTCATGACACATATGAGATATTCATGCTATTTTTCAAAAAAATAATTGATTTGTAACATATTGAGGCCAGCTACTTAGATGATTCAGCAACAGGTAAAAAATGAGTTTCCAACATTAGAAGATATACATGCCGCTGCAGAGCGTTTAGATGGTTTAGTTGTTAAAACACCTTTTGTTTTTTCAGAAACCATTTCTAAAACCTTAGGGGCTGAAATGTGGCTGAAATTTGAGAATCTACAGTTTACGGCTTCGTTTAAAGAAAGGGGCGCATTAAATAAACTTTTGAGCTTATCTGAACAAGAAAAACAACATGGTGTAATTGCAGCTTCAGCTGGTAATCATGCGCAAGGGGTCGCTTATCATGCACAGCGCACAGGAGTCACGGCAACTATTGTTATGCCAAAATCGACGCCCAATGTGAAGGTGCAACGAGTACGTGAATACGGTGCGCGTGTTATTCTGCATGGACAAGACTTTTCGGAAGCTGCTGCTGAAATGCACCGTGTGGCACAAGAAGAATCTTTAACCATTATTCATCCATTTGATGATGCTGAAATTATTGCGGGTCAAGGTACTATCGCGCTCGAAATGCTGGAAGCTGTTCCTGATTTAGATATCTTGGTCGTACCTATTGGAGGTGGTGGTCTCATTTCTGGTATTGCGATTGCTGCAAAATCAATAAATCCTAAAATCAAGATTATCGGAGTTCAGTCGGTTGTTTATCCAAGTATGGCGAAACTGCTTTGTAACTATCAACTCGCGGTTTCAATGGGTTCAACGGTGGCTGAAGGTATTGCGGTTAAAACTCCGGGCGAGCTGACCACACAAATTGCTAAGCATTTTGTAGATGATGTTGTGGTAGTCACTGAAGATATGATTGAGGAAGCGATTGCGCTATTACTCAACATTGAAAAAACAGTGTGTGAAGGAGCTGGCGCGACTGGAATTGCTGCAATTATGTCTCGTCCCGATCTATTTTTAGGCCATAAAGTTGGTGTGGTGTTATCTGGTGGCAATATTGATACACGTGTAATGGTTTCAGTATTACAGCGTCACTTAACTCGTACTGGCCGTATGGTTCGTATTCGCGTTGAATTACCAGATAATCCGGGTGCCTTAGCGCGTTTAACAGCAATTATTGCGGAGCAGGGCGGTAATATTTACGAACTTCGACATGAACGCTTTGCAGCAACAAGCCGTGCTAAAGAAAGTGCGGTGAGTGTCGATATTGAACTAAAAAGCGCTCCAGATCTGGAACCATTAATTCAGGCTATGCAACTTGAAGGCTATATTGTTCGTAAAGAAGAGATTTAAACGTACATATGGCTGTGATATAAAAACTGTATATGGCTCTTAGGGGAGCCATATACAAAGCAATTTAAACGGATTAAATTGCATAAAGGGATGAATTTACAAAAAAACGATCAAATCCTTCAATGAAATGGGAAAAATTGACAATTCTCTAAACTTTAGCCTTCACAATTTTAAGGTTTAGGTTTTAGTATTCCTTTCATTGTAAATTTGAAGAAATATAGGGATATCAACACTCAATGTTCAAATCATTTTTTCCATCACCACGGTATTTTTTTATATCTGTAGTTATTTGGCTCGCGCTAAATATGGTGCTTTGGTATACAGGGGGGGATCACTGGGGACAGTATCTAGGTTTTCCTCAAGGATATGCAGATGCTGAGCTACCTATTGGCGTAAGTCGCTTCTGGTCACCTGCTTTTTTATGGTTTTACCTCTGGTTTTTAGTCTCCACAGCTCTGTTTGCTGGTTTTTGGAAAATTATTTCCAATAATCCATGGCAGCGTTGGTCTATCTGGGGGTCGGCTTTTATTCTATTTAATATCTGGTTTGCTGTTCAGGTTAATGTTGCTATTAATGCATGGTACGTACCATTTTGGGATTTAATCCAAAAAATGCTTTCGAGTGGTGGGGGGGATATCTCGACATTATATAGTGAAACTCTAGTATTTCTTTACATTGCAAT
>NZ_POYH01000089.1:15126-24694 GCF_002899995.1 Acinetobacter sp. AKBS16
TACTGCTTTCTTTACAAGTCATTACGTATTCCGTTGGCGTACAGCAATGAATGAGTACTACACTGAACATTGGGAAAAGCTTCGCCATATTGAAGGTGCTTCGCAACGTGTACAAGAAGACACTATGCGCTTCGCAACTATTATGGAAGATTTGGGTGTTGAACTAGTTAAATCGGTGATTACTTTAATTGCTTTTTTACCTATTTTATTTCATTTGTCTAAATATGTGCCTGTATTACCATTAGTTGGTGAGCTCAATCATTCTTTGGTATGGGCTGCAATTGTATGGTCAATTTTTGGTACTGTTTTACTCATGGTGGTTGGTATTAAATTACCAGGATTACAATTTAACAATCAAAAAGTAGAAGCAGCTTACCGTAAAGAATTGGTTTATGGCGAAGATCATGCAGAACGTGCTCAACCTGTTACATTAAAAGAACTGTTTGCAAATGTCCGTAAAAACTATTTTCGTCTTTACTTCCACTATGCTTACTTTAATATGACTGCAACATGGTATGGTCAACTTGATATTCTATATAATTTAGTTGTTCTTTTCCCGTCTATTGCTGCTGGTAAACTTACTTTAGGTTTAATGCAGCAAATTATGAATGTTTTTGGGCGTGTGCGGGATTCATTCCAATATTTAATTAGTTCATGGAAAACCATTATTGAACTGCTTTCGATTTATAAGCGTTTAAAAGCTTTTGAGTCTATATTGCATAAATAAAAGAAAACCCGCGAAAGCGGGTTTTTTTTATGGTTATTGATTTAATGGGTTGCATTATAAAAATTAAGGATAGGGCCAACTAGAAACTGCTGCGACTTATCTAAGGTGACTTGAATCTCTTTATAGTTAAAAGTGTCTTCATCATCATACTTGGCAATACCATGGGTTTTATTGTTCACTTGAGGAATTTGGTAGCTAAAAAAAGCGACTTTTTTAGAGGGATGAACAATATTGATAAGGTTTTTAGGGTCTTTAAAACCACCATATTCATTTTCAAGACTTTCTTTTAATAGTTCAGGAAAATAAAGCGTTGCATTGGGTAATCCACATCCAACGCAAAATGAAGAGTCATAAAGCTTTATCGCTTGCTTTTGATCTGGACTCATGATTAGAGCAAAACCAGTTCCATTTGCCCCTGCATTTGCTTGAACATCTTGCCAGTTACGTGGAACAAGTACTAAACCTACTTCAGGTAATGCAAGAAGCTTTAATTGCTTGGCATGTTGAGCATCAAGTTTAAAATTAAAACTACAGCTTTTAGGCGTGCATTTTTCAAAATTTTTAAGTAAACCATCTTCTATCGGGCTTTGTGCCGTAACGCCATAAAAAGGGACTACAACGCCGTTTAAAAATTTTGCCTCTCCAAGAGCATAGAATTGATTGTCTGCTTTGCGGGTTGCAGCAGAGCTATAAAATTTGGGGAAATGAGGAGTAAAGCTTTTTACTTCTGCATAAGCAGTTGAATTTAGGCTGACTAATGTTGCCCATAATAAAAAATTTAGTTTTTTCATTTTTAGAAAGTAATCAATTTAAATCTTATATAAATCTAACATATTCTTTTAAACTAGACGGTAACTCAAAATTTAACACTGTTGTTAACTTCATAATAAAACAGACGTGTAGAGACATGAAAAAATGAAAAATATACTTTCAATTTGTTGTTTGGCAGTAATAAGTTCTTATAGTTTTGCTCAAGATATAAAAGGTATTTCATTTTCTCACCAAGAGTGGGAAATCTCTTGCAGTAATACGGGCACCTGTAAGGCTGCAGGGTATCAAAACGAAGAAAATGGTGATAATCCCGCTTCAATTTTATTAACACGTAAAGCAGGCCCAAAACAACCTGTGCAGATTGAGTTTGCTTTGTCTGACTATGAACAAAGCATACCTGCAAACCAGCTTAAAAATATCCATTTTTATATAAATGGCAAAGATTTAGGTGCAGTGGGTGTGGACGGTACTGAGCTGCCAATTATGGGTAAGCTAAACAGCTCGCAAGTCAATGCTCTACTACAGCAGTCGAAACAGAAGACTGAAATTGTATTTAAAAATGTGCAGCATAAATGGAAAATTTCCGATGCTGGAATGACTGCCGTATTATTAAAGATGGATGATTTTCAGAAGCGTATAGGGACTGTGGGTGCTTTGGTCAAAAAGGGCAGTGCCAATGAAAATCAAGTGCTTATGCCTGAACCAAAACTAGTTGTGAAGCGTATTAAGACTTCAACCAAACCTTATTTAACTTTACAGCCTAAAAATAAACAGTACCAAGCAATACACCGTAGTTTGATGGCTGCTAAACCGAATCCGAAAGAAGACGGCTTTTGTGAAGGTATTTATGGTGGTAACAGTGATGGAGCCGAACCACAGAAAATTGAGCTATATAAATTAACCAATAAGAAAGTTCTGGCGACTACATTGTGCTGGAGAGGGGCTTATAACGAAGGGTATGGGGCATGGGTACTCGATGAGTCTTTAAACGGTAAGGCAATGTTTGTGACTGAGTCCGCCTCAGATTTTGATAGCGGTATTATTAGTAGTGCTCAAAAGGGACGAGGCATTGGAGATTGCTGGGCAAGTGAAGAATGGGTATGGGACGGCAAGAGTTTTGTGCATACTAAGGATATGTGGACGGGTATGTGTAAAGGCTTGGCAGCAGGTGGAGTGTGGGAGCTTGATCGCATTGAATCAGTCGTAAAGTAACTATTTTGCGGTTACAGAGTCATAACAGGTAACTTTAGTGACTCTGTGATAAAAAGAACAGATTGTTTATTGGAGCTAGACCTATGTCACGTCATCTTTATGCTATTGCTCGCCGTAAGTTTTCACATCTGAGCCGTTCAATATGTGTGGCGGCGACTGTACTGGGCGCAACACAAATTGCGATGGCTGGTCCAACAGTTGATCAGCTCAGTGATTGTTTAGTTAAAGCAACAACAGCTTCAGATAAAACTACGGTGCTCCAATGGACATTTACAGCTTTAGCGGCTCATCCAGATTTAAAAGCATTTAGTAATGTAACGCCTGAGCAAAAAGACCAGTTAGATCAAAAACTGGCTCAGGTTTTACAGCGGATAATTGTAGAGCAATGTTCTGCTCAGACCAAAGCTGTAATTCAGGTTGAAGGTGTGAAGGCTGTTGGGGAGGCTTTCCAGCAGTTAGGCCAAAGTGCGGGTGAAGATATTGTTAAAGACCCAGCCGTTAAACAGCAGTTGCAGGGCACATTACGCTACATCGATTTAAATAAATTGGTGACAACGTTTTTAACACCAGAAATTTGGAATAAGTTGGGAATTACAAGATAAAAATCTAGTTTTCTATTTTAGTAATAAAGCCTGCTATCTAAATGCAGGCTTTATTGTATTTGGGGTGAAGAATCTTATTTAGATACTAATCTTAGCGCCTAAAACTTTCACAAATTGTGTTAACCAAGCTGGATGTGCAGGCCAAGCCGGAGCAGTCACCAAATGACCATCTGTAACGGCATCAGTTACAGCAATGTCTGCATATTGCCCACCTGCTAATTTTACTTCGGCTGCACATGCTGGATAAGCCGAGCAGAGGCGGTCTTTTAAAATGTCTGCTGCAGCGAGTAACTGAGCACCGTGGCATACGGCTGCAATTGGTTTTTTCACTCTATCAAAATCACGTACAATTTCGACAACACGTTCATTCATGCGTAAATACTCTGGTGCACGACCACCCGGAATGACTAGACCTACATAGTCTTCGGTATTAACGGCATCAAAATCATAGTTAATTGCAAAGTTGTGGCCTCGTTTTTCGCTATAAGTTTGTTCGCCTTCAAAATCATGAATAGCTGTCGCAATATGGTCACCGTTCTTTTTATTTGGGCAAACAGCATGCACGGTATAACCTAAACCTGTTAAGAACTGAAATGGAACCATAGTTTCATAGTCTTCAGCATAGTCACCGACTAACATTAAAATCTTTTTAGACATGATTTATCCCTCTTTTTAAAATATAAGTGATTTCAATTTTTAATTTAAATTAGCACAATGAAAGTATGATTTTTAGCAAAAAGTGCATTCTTTCGTCGAAGGGTGCTTCGTAAGAGATATAAAAAAGCCTCGATAAATCGAGGGTTTCTAGTATTTAGGTCAAAGCGTGGGTGAAGATATTGTTAAAGCCCCGGCAGTTAAACAATAATTGCAAGGTACGTTGCGCTATATCCACTTAAATAATCGGTGACGACGTTTTGACGCCAGAGATTTGGAATAAGTTGAGGATATTGAGAAGGGGGATAAAGTCTGCTCCTCTATTAACATAATAATACTTACTCTTACAAAAAATTGATGTGATTTCTATTGTTACACTCGTAAAGCGATAAAATTTACAATCAAGATTTGTTCTGGCACTCAAGCAAAATATGAGAGAGGATATTTTATTTATTAAAAATTATAGCGATTGATGTATTATTAAGCAAAATTTTATTGTTGCATTGAACATGAAAGAATTTATAAAAAAACATAAAGCTTTAAGTTGGGTCCTTGGGATATTGGGAACATTAATAATAGGTGGTTTAGGTAGTGGAGTCTGGGAGATATTATTGAAACCAGCATTAAGCTTTCTTAGCAATGGCGTTATTAATTTTCTAGTGGATACCTCAGCTAGTTTTAGTAATGAGATATATCAAAGTATTTCTATGCGAAGTTTGGATAGATTTCAAGCTAAAGCATATAGTTTAATAGTTACATTTCTTGGTTCAATAACTATATTAGTATGTTTTTTATTTTTCACTAAAGTTAAGAGAAAGTTAGATGAGGAGCGAGATGGTATTAATGGAACTGAAAAAGATAAAAATTGGCCTTTAAAAAATCATAAAAATTTTTATATTTTTATGACTTTTTATTTTTTACTGGGTTGTATTCCTTTTTTTATTTATACATATGATGGTATTAAAACAAATTTTATCGCAAAAAAAGTTATAGAATTTGAGTACCTTTTGAAGGTAAATAGTGATGTTTTAACTGATATTGAGCTTAAAAAAATTGAATCGAAATTTGCTCAAATTAGAAACGCCGAAGATTATCGAAAAATCATGACAGATTTAAAAGAAATAGCACATCAAAATAATAAACATATAAATAAAAACCCGCTCTAAAGCGGGTTTTTCTAAAAAATTGGTTAGTTTAACCAATCAATTTTTTCATTAATTCGTTTACTTGAGCAGGGTTAGCTTTACCCTTAGACGCTTTCATGACTTGACCTACAAGACCGTTAAAGGCTTTTTCTTTACCAGACTTGTACTCTTCAACCATTTTTTCATTGGCTGCAAGTACTTCTTTAATGATTGCTTCAATTGCACCCGTGTCAGTTTCTTGCTTTAAGCCTTTTTCCGCAATAATGTCATCGGCAGATTTACCTTCCGATTCCCACATAAAGCCAAAGACTTGTTTAGCAATTTTACCGCTAATGGTGTTGTCGATAATACGCGCAATCATGCCGCCAAGCTGTTCAGCAGAAACAGGTGAGTCTGTTAACTCTAAGCCCGCTTTGTTTAAAGCACCAGAGAATTCACCCATTACCCAGTTTGCAGCAATTTTACCTTGCTTCGCACCACCAGCCGCAGCAACAACAGCTTCATAGAAGTCCGCCATTTCGCGTGAGAGCGTAAGTACGTGTGCGTCGTATTCAGTTACACCAAAGTCTGCAATAAAGCGTGCACGGCGTGCTGCTGGCAACTCAGGCATAGTTGCTTTGATGGCCTCAATTTGCTCATCTGGAATAATTACTGGTAACAAGTCTGGATCAGGGAAGTAGCGGTAGTCATTCGCTTCTTCTTTAGAGCGCATAGAACGCGTTTCCATTTTATTTGGATCGAACAAACGAGTTTCTTGGTCAATTTCGCCGCCCCATTCCAAAATTTCCATTTGGCGTTCAATTTCAACATTGATCGCTTGCTCAATGAAACGGAATGAGTTGAGGTTTTTAAGTTCACAGCGTGTACCGAATGGCTGTCCCGGACGACGTAAAGACACGTTACAGTCCGCACGGAATGAACCTTCAGCCATGTTACCGTCAGAAATACCTAACCAACGTACTAGTGTGTGAATTGCTTTGATGTAGGCAACTGCTTCTTCAACCGAACGCATGTCTGGTTCAGAAACGATTTCAAGCAAAGGTGTACCAGCACGGTTTAAGTCAATGCCAGACATACCTTCAAATTGGTCGTGCACAGACTTACCCGCATCTTCTTCAAGGTGAGCACGAGTTACGCCAATGCGTTTAGTCGTACCATCTTCAAGCTGAATGTCGATATGGCCCAAGCCCACAATCGGGTTATCCATTTGGCTAATTTGGTAGCCTTTTGGAGAGTCAGGATAGAAGTAGTTTTTACGTGCAAATACTGAAGCTTGGTCGATGTAAGCATCAATCCCTAAACCAAAACGAATTGCGAGTTCAACCACTTTTTCATTTAAAACCGGCAATACACCCGGCATCGCCAAGTCTACAAGGCTCGCTTGTGTATTTGGGTCTTGACCAAATTCAGTTGATGAACCTGAGAAAATTTTAGAATTGGTTGCAAGCTGAGTATGAATCTCAATACCAATAACGACTTCCCAACCGTCAATCAATTTCAACTTTTGAGCTTCAGCCATTATGCATTCTCCTCAGCAATTGCCGCACGTTTGGTGTGCCAGTCAGTGTTTTGTTGGTATTGGTGAACAATCGACAACAATTGTGATTCTGACCAGTAATTACCGATTAACTGTAAACCTACTGGTAAGTTGTCTTTATCAAAACCAACAGGAGCATTAATCGCTGGCAAGCCCGCTAAGTTCACTGCGATGGTATAGATATCGCCTAAGTACATTTCAACAGGGTCTAAAGATGCACCGATTTTGTAGGCAGTTGTTGGTGCAGCAGGTGCTGCAATTACATCTACATTTTCAAAAGCTTTTAAGAAGTCTTGTTGAATTAAACGACGTACTTTTTGTGCTTTTACATAGTAAGCATCGTAATAACCCGCAGAAAGCGCGTATGTACCAATTAAAATACGGCGTTGAACTTCTGGACCGAAGCCTTCTGAACGCGAACGTTTGTAAAGATCCATCAAGTCAGCTGGGTTTTCACAGCGGTAACCGTAGCGAACACCGTCATAACGTGACAAGTTAGAAGATGCTTCCGCTGGCGCGATGAGGTAATACGTTGGTACATAAGCTTCAGTCATGTTGAGGTCGATCTCAACAAGCGCTGCGCCCATTTCTTCAAGCTTTTTCAAAGACTCTTCAACACGTGCTTTTACGTCAGCATCTAAACCTGCAACGTTAAAGTATTGTTTAGGAATACCAATGCGTAAGCCTTTTACAGATGTGTTATTTAGGTTTGCAACGTAATCATCGACTTCTTTTTTAACTGAAGTTGAGTCTTTAGTATCGTGACCTGCAATTACATTCATCAGGTAAGCACAGTCTTCAGCAGAGCGTGCCATTGGACCTGCTTGGTCTAATGATGATGCATAAGCAATGATCCCGAAACGAGATACACGACCGTAAGTTGGTTTTAAGCCTGTTAAACCACAGAAAGAAGCAGGTTGGCGAATTGAGCCACCTGTATCGGTACCTGTAGCAAATGGTGCTAAATCAGCTGCTACAGCTGCAGCAGAACCACCAGATGAACCGCCAGGAACATGGTCAAGTGCCCAAGGATTACTCGTTGCACCGACATATGAATTCTCAGAAGTTGAGCCCATCGCAAACTCATCCATGTTCACTTTACCTAAAGTAACCAGACCAGCTGCTTTAGTTTTTTCAACAACGGTTGCATCGTAAGGTGAAATGAAGTTATCGAGCATTTTTGAACCAGCAGTGGTTTTAATACCTTTGGTACAAAAGATGTCTTTGTGGGCAAGAGGAATACCCGTTAAAGCAGTTGCATTGCCAGCTTTTAATGCAGCATCGGCAGCATCGGCTTCGCGAAGTGCCTGTTCTGAAGTAACCGTCACATAGCTCTTAACTTGCGGGTCGATTTTAGCAATACGTTTTAAATAATGTTCAGTCAATTCGCGAGATGAAAACTTCGCTTGGCTTAAGCCTTCAGCAAGTTCGCGAATTGATAAGCGATGTAAATCAGTCATGAGTAAAATTTCTTTACATTCAAAATAGGGAAGATGGGTTAATTGATTAAAAGTTATTCAATCACGCGAGGAACAAGATACAAACCATCTTGAGTTGCAGGTGCAACTGCTTGGTATTCGTCCCGATGATTGCTTTCAGTTACCACATCAGCACGTAAAGGTTGAGGATTGTCAAAAGGACTCTTTAAAGGTTCTACGCCTTCCGTATCAATGCCTTTTAAGGTTTCCATCATGCCTAAAATTTTATTTAGACTTTGAGCATATTCAGCAGATTGCGTATCATTGAGCGACAATCGAGCAAGATTGGCGATTGCTGAAACTGTTTGTGCATTTAAATCTGCTGAATGCTGTGCATCCGATGTAGACATAACATCACCTAATCAGTATTAAAAATTTTCAAAATATCGTGCGTTATAATAAGCGATTGACTTGTTCAAATCATCACATTTAGTTTAAAGTTGCCACCTTGCATCCACATGAAAGTTTAACTGAGAACGAACCGTGATTCTAAAACGACTAATTGGCTTGTTTTCGCCGGATCTAGCCATTGATTTAGGTACAGCAAATACACTTATTTATGCACCAGGCCGCGGCATTATATTAAATGAACCAACAGTTGTGGCAATTCGTCACAGTGGTTCACAAAAAATTGTTGCTGCTGTAGGGCTAGATGCTAAGCAAATGCTAGGCCGTACACCTGCGAATATTTCTGCAATTCGTCCAATGAAAGACGGTGTAATTGCAGATTTTGAAGTGACTGAAACCATGTTGAATCAGTTTATTGGTAAAGTTCACGAAAAACGTTTGTTCCCACCTGCACCTCGTGTAGTTGTATGTGTACCATGTAAATCAACTTTGGTCGAGCGCCGTGCAATTCGCGAAGCCGTATTTAATGCGGGTGCCCGTGATGTACGCCTAATTGAAGAGCCAATGGCTGCTGCAATTGGTGCTGGCATGCCAGTTGAACAAGCATGTGGTTCTATGGTTGTGGATGTTGGTGGTGGTACAACTGAAATTGCAATTATTTCATTGCAAGGTTGTGTCTATGCTGATTCTTTACGTATTGGTGGCGATGTATTTGATGAGCAAATTATCAATTATGTTCGTAAAGCTCACGGTTGCGTAATTGGTGAAACCACAGCTGAAATTATTAAAAAAGAAGTTGGTATGGCTGTTTCTGATGGTACGACATTAGAAATTGAAGTACGTGGCCGTAACCTTGCAGAAGGTGTACCTCGTGCGATTACTGTAACTTCTGACGAAATTACTCAAGCAATTTCTGACCCGTTACAAAGTATCGTAAGCGCGGTGAAATCTGCACTTGAACAAACTCCTCCTGAACTTTCTTCTGATATTGCTGAGCGCGGTATTGTGTTGACAGGTGGTGGAGCGTTACTTCGTAACCTTGATAAATTATTAGCTCAAGAAACTGGTTTGCCAGTTGTTGTTGCTGAAGACCC